>CAXGVP010000232.1:0-6039 GCA_964013055.1 uncultured Albimonas sp. | reverse complement strand
GGCGGGCGGGGCGGGCGCGCGGCGCGGGGCGGGCGGCGGCGCCTGGGGGCGCGGGGCGCGTTGCGGCAGGCGGAGGGGCGTTGGAGCGGCGGCGGGGGCGCCGCGGCCGGGGCTCAGTCGACGATGCGGGTGGCGAGGCGGTAGCGGGTCAGCTCCTCCTCGACCAGCAGGTACATGTCCTGCGGCGGGGTCTGCAGGGAGTGCACCAGCAGCGTCGGATCGACCCCCATCTCGGACAGATAGGCCAGCGTCTCGCCCTGGCCGCGCTGGATGCTCTCGACCGCGAGGAAGGCCGGCAGCAGCGTGGACTCGTCGAAATAGTGCTGGTGCAGGCCCACCCAGGCGGTGCGGGACACGATGCGCTCCACCCCGCCCGCCAGCGCGTAGGGGCAGGCCGACAGGCATGCCGCGTCGGGCAGGGCGAGCGTCTTCAGCCCCATCTCCCGCAGGCGTCGGCCGATGGCGAGCGCCTGGTCCACCGCCCCGCCGGGCGAGTGCAGGGCGACCGCGTCGGGCGGCTCGGGCAGGCTCTCGAGATGGCCGCGCAGGCGGGCGGAGGCGGTCTCGTCGATGCGCCCGGCGACGAGCAGCACCCGCCCGAAGGCCTCGGTGTCGTGCATCGAGACCTCGAGCCGCTGCGGCAGGGTGGCGGGCAGGGGGACGGGACCGGTCGAGGGCTGCTCGGGCCCGAGGCGCGAGGGCACCCGGCCGGGCGAGAACGGGCGGCGCTGGTCGCCGGGGGTGACCGGGGTCTCGGGCGCCGTGCGGATGCCCTGGCGCCCCGCCTGGCGCAGGTCGCCCCAGCCGGTCTCGACGGCCACCAGTCCCGCCACCAGCACCTGCGCGGCGAGGCAGAGGCGCAGGACCAGCCGCGCCGAGGGCAGGCGCGCGGTCCACGGGCGCGGCGCCTCCGCGCCCGCGGGGCCGGCGGCGGGGGCCCCGGCGCTCACTCGGCCGCGTCGATCTTCAGGGGCGAGGGGCCGCGGCGCTCGGGGGCGGCGCCCGCGGACGGATCGGGGGAGAGATCGGCGGCGGAGACGCGCCCGGCGGCGTCTTCGGGCGCGGAGCGGGCGGGTCCGGCGGGGCCCATCGCGCCCTCGATGTCCTTCATCGCGCGCATCGCGGCGCGCAGGTCGGCGAGGGTCAGGGTCGCCTCGGCGCCCGCGCCTTCCTTGCCCCGCCGGATCGCGGCCTGGGTGACGGCGAGGATGAACACCAGCACCCCCGGCAGCAGGTCGATGGCGATCGCCCCGGCCCAGGAGGGGGCGAAGTTGCCGGCATAGCGGATCACCGCGTCGGCGGAGGAGATCGGCGTGTAGGTCGTCTCCTGAGGGGGCGGCATGGCGAGCACCTCCTCGGCCGCCGCGCGCAGGGTGGCGGCGCGCCGGTCCAGCGCCTCCAGCACCGAGCCGATGGTGGCGGCCTGGTCCTGGCGCACGCCCGCCGAGGCGCCGTCGAGTTCGGGCAGCACCACCGAGGCGCGCAGGTCCTCGGCCGCGCGGGCCACCAGCTGGGCGACCTGGAGCTGGCGCAGCGTGGTGATCACGCCGGCGAGCCGCACCGATTCCTCGGAGAAGGAGACCGAGCGCTGGTCGACCGGCCCCTGCGCCACGATCAGCGCGCGCATCCGGGAGAGGATGTCGTTGCCTTCCTCGAAGGCCGCCTGGATGGGCGGGTTCTGGGCGGCGATCTGGGTCTCGAGCGCGCGCAGCTCGTCGGCCTTCTGGTTGAGCAGGCGGAACACGGCGCCCCGGCCGGCGGCGCCCGACAGCTCGCCTGCCCGTTCCTGCTCGGAGAGATCCTCGAAGGAGGTGCGGGCGCGGGCCACGTCGCGCTCCAGCCCCTGGGCGGAGACGGCGATCAGGTGGGCGCGCTCGAGGCTGGCCTGGTAGTCCTGCACGGTGCGGGCGAGGTGCTGCTCGACCGCCGCGCCGCCGGCGAGCGCGGCGGCGTTCAGCCAGCTCGACATCGCCACGATGGCGAGCGAGCCGACCATCGTGGCGATCGACAGCCCCACGAAGCCGCCCGCGGTGCGCATGGCGGGCAGCAGGCGCAGCAGGTAGCTCCAGAACACGAAGATGCCGACCGAGACGGCGATGGAATAGGCCACCGCCGCAAGGAAGCTCAGCGCGCCGGTGTCCTCCAGCAGGGAGGAGACGCCGAGGTAGGTGTAGATGCCCGAGGCGACGGCCAGCACGCCCAGGGCGGCGGGCGTGAAGGCGTCGAGCCAGGTCAGATGGCCTTCGAGCTCGCGGGCGGAGCGAAGGGCGTTGGCCTCGTCCCGCGTCAGATCCGGTTCCGTCAATCGTCGCTCCCACCAGTTCCCCCCGGCAATATGGGAGCGCGCGCCCGCGCATCAACGCGCCGGCCGATCACCGCTTCGCCAGCCGGGCGGCGCCGGCGCGACCTGCGGCCAGCGCCGCGAGGCGCCCCTGCGTCTCGGGAGCCTGCGCCAGCGAGGCGGAGACTGCGGAAGCGCGCCACCGGCCCCGGTCGTGCCCCGGGCTTGACCCGGGGCCTCGCGACGCCTGCGGTCAGGGGGCGGAGACTGCGGAAGTGCGTCGCCGGCCCCGGTCGCGCCCCGGGCTGGACCCGGGGCCTCGCGACGCCTGCGGCCGCGAGGCGGAGACTGCGGAAGCGCGCCGCCCGCCCCGGTCGCGCCCCCGGCTCGACCCGGGGCCTCGCGACGCCTGCCGCCAGGGGGCGGAGACTGCGGAAGCGCGCCGCCCGCCCCGGTCGCGCCCCGGGCTTGACCCGGGGCCTCGCGACGCCTGCAGCCAGAGGGCGGAGACTGCGGAAGCGCGCCGCCGTCCCCGGTCGTGCCCCGGGCTTGACCCGGGGCCTCGCGACGCCTGCGGCCAGGGCGCGGGGACTGTGGAAGTGCGCCGCCGGCCCCGGTCGTGCCCCGGGCTGGACCCGGGGCCTCTTGCGGGATCGCGCGGCCGGGGCCTGGGTCCGAGGCGTGCGCCGCGCCCCCGCACCTGCGCCGTCGGCGGGCGTCGAGAGGCCCCGGGTCGGGCCCGGGGCGGGCGCCCGTGGGGCCGGCGCCTCGCCTCAGAAGCCGACCGCGCAGCCGTCCTTGCGGGGGTCGGAGCCGGCCGAATAGCCGCCGCCCGGAAGCCGTCGGATCAGCTGCGCGCCGCCGAAGCCGAAGGAGACGTCGGGGCTCTCCAGCGTGACCGCGTGGCCGAGACCGCGCAGCGCCTCGACCAGGCGCGGGTCCATCGCCTGCTCGCAGGCGACGCCGAGGCCGTGGGTGATGCGCCAGCGGGGCGCGTCGACGGCGCTCTGCACGTCCTGGCCCCACAGCTGCGTGCGCAAGGCCATCTGCACATGGCCCTGCGCCTGCATCGGGCCGCCCATCACGCCGAAGGACATCTCCGGCGCCCCGTCGCGCATCACGAAGCCGGGGATGATGGTGTGGAACGGGCGCTTGCGCGGCCCCACCCGGTTCTGCGAGCCGGGCTCGAGCGAGAAGCCGCAGCCGCGGTTCTGCAGGCTGACCCCGGTGCCCTCCGGCACCACGCCCGAGCCGAACCCCATGTAGTTCGACTGGATGAAGGAGATCATCATCCCCGAGGCGTCCGCCGCCGAGAGATAGACCGTCCCCCCCGCCCTCGGCGCCCCCGCTCCGAAGTCCTGCGCGCGGGCGGGGTCGATCCTCGCCGCGCGCCCGGCGAGGTAGCCCGGCGCCAGCAGCGCCTCGACCCCCACCGGGGTCATCGCGGCGAGGTCGGCCACATAAGCCTCGGCGTCGCGCAGCGCGAGCTTCATTGCCTCGATCATCAGGTGGACGGCGGCCGGGTCGTCGGGGCCGTGGTCGCGGATCCCGGTGCGCTCGAGCATCCTCAGCGCCATGCAGGCGGCGATGCCCTGGCCGTTGGGGGGGATCTCGTGCAGCTCGGCGCCGTCGAAGGCGCCGTGGAGCGTGCCGCACCAGTCGGGCGCCTCGGCCGCGAGGTCGTCGAGGGTCAGCGCAGCCCCGTGGCGGGCGGCGTCGGCGGCGATCCGCTCGGCGATCTCGCCGCGGTAGAAAGCCTCGCCCCCGGTGGCCGCGATCCGGCGCAGGTCGGCGGCGGCGGCGGGGTTGGCGAAGCGCTCGCCCGGCCGCGGCGCCCGCCCGCCGGGCAGGAAGGTGCGGGCGAAGCCGGGCTGGTCCTTCAGCGCGCCGACGCTGCGCGCCCAGGTGGCGGCGATCACCGGGGTCACGGGGAAGCCGTGCTCGGCGAGGCGGATGGCGGGGGCGAGCAGCGTCTCGAACGGCAGGGTCCCGAAGCGGGCGTTCAGCGCCATCCAGGCGCCGACGGCGCCGGGGACGGTGACGGCCTCCCACCCCCGCTCGGGCATCGCGTCGCGGCCCGCGAAGCGCTCGGGCGTCCAGCCGGCCGGCGAGCGGCCGGAGGCGTTGAGCCCGTGCAGCGCCGCGCCGTCCCACAGGATCGCGAAGGCGTCGGAGCCCAGGCCGTTGCCCGTCGGCTCGACCACCGTCAGGGCGGCGGCGGCGGCGAGCGCCGCGTCCACCGCGTTGCCCCCCAGCCTGAGCATCTCGAGCCCCGCCTGCGCCGCCAGCGGCTGCGAGGTCGCCACCACGTTGTCGGCCATCACCGGCGAGCGGCGGGAGGGGTAGGGGGCGACGACGGGGAAGGTCATGGGACGCTCCGGGATGGGCCCGCCGGCTGCGGCGCGCGGGGCGCGGCCCGGCGTCGGGGAAATGGGGCGCGAGTGGAACCGGCGGGACTGCGCGGCGCGGGATCGCTCGGGACTGACTGGCCCGGCTCGCGACGCCCCGCCCGTCCGCCGTCGTCGGCGAGGACGGGGGCGCCTTGACGCCCGGGACGGCGACCGACGGCAAGGCCTTCGCTCCGGATCGCGCGGCCGACGGGGAGGTGGAGCCGGTCTCGGAGCGTCGGCTGTGAGGGGCCCTGAACCCGGCGGCGGCGGGGGCCGGCGCGCGCGGGAGGCTCGATCTGCAGCAGCGGCAAGGGCTTGGGTCTCCCCGCAGGGTGGGTCGGGCCAGGGGCGCGTCGCGCGTCGTGCGCCCGACTCGACAGGCCCGGTCGGAGCGAATATCGATATCGATAATACCGGTCGGTCGCGGGGGGAAGTCAATGCAGTCGTCGTCGCCCGCCCGGCCGCCGGGGCCCGGGACGCAGCCCCGCGCCTCCGCCGCCGGCCGCCGCGCCGACCAGGTGCACCTGGCGCTGCGCCGCGCGGTGCTGTTCCGAAGCCTGGTTCCCGGCGATCACCTCCTCGAACAGACGCTGGCCGCCGAGCATGGCTGCAGCCAGGGCACCGTGCGCGAGGCGCTGCTGCGCCTCGCCGAGGAGGGGCTGGTCGAGCGTCGCGGCTATCGCGGCACCGTGGTCACCGACACCTCGCTGCCCGAGGCCGCCGGCATGGTGCGCGTGCGCCTGTCGATCGAGCGGGGCGTGGCCCATCGCATCGCGGCGGGGGAGGCGGACCTCGCCGATCCGCGGCTGGCGGGGATCCTCGAGGCGATGGACGTGGCCCATGCCGACGGCGACCTTTACCGGTGCTCGGAGCTCGATCGCGCCTTCCACGCGACGCTGGCCGAGGTGGCGGGCATGGGCCTGCTGCGCCCGATGCTGTGGCGCTGCGCGCTGCATATCCACCGCTACACGCTGGGCGGTCTCGAGGTTCCCCGCCCGTTCTTCCAGGAGGCCGGGGTGGGCGACGAGCATCGCGCGCTGCTGGCCCGGCTGTCGGCCGGGGACGCGAGCGACGCGGCCGGGGCCATGGCCGACCACCTCGCCCAGGTGCTGCGGCGCTGGGCGCCCTCGCTGCTCGCCGAGGCGGGGGGCGAGGCGGCCTTCGGCCCCGACTGAACGCGACCCGGCCGGGGCCCCGCGACCCCGGCACGGACGCGCCCGGGACCGGCCGCGCAGGCCGCGGCATCGCCGTGGGCGGGCCGGTCCGCGGCCTGCGGCGGGCGTCGGCCGGGCCGTGGCGACGCCGTTGCAGGGCGTCTTGCGCGCCGGCCGGATCGCCGGCGACGAGGCGCCCCGGGGCGCGGCGGGG
>CAXGVP010000231.1:0-6044 GCA_964013055.1 uncultured Albimonas sp. | reverse complement strand
GCAGGCGCCGCCGCCGAAAGGCGGCGGGCGGCCGAGGGGGCTCGATGCTCCCGAGGACGCCCACCCGCTCCCGAACAGGCGCTCAACCGGCGGCGGCGTCCGAGGCGGCGCGGCCGGCGCTCAGCCTCAGGCCCGGCCAGTCCTTCGCCGCCAGCTCCGCCACCTGCCGCCGGTACTCGTCCTGGCCGATGTAGGGCATGAACACCCGCGGCTTGCCGGGGATGTTCGCCCCCATGTACCAGCTCGCCGCGCGGGGATAGAGCGTCGCCGCCGCCCGCGCGTTGACATGCGCCACCCAGTCCTCCTGCGCCTCCGGCTCCGCCTCGATCCGCGTCGCCCCGCGCGCCGCAAGGCGGGAGAGCTGCTCGCAGATCATCTCAACATGATGCTCGATCGAGACGATCATGTTGGTCAGCACCGAGGGGCTGCCCGGCCCCGTCACCAGGAACAGGTTGGGAAACCCCGCCGTCAGCAGGCCCAGGAAGGCCTTCGGCCCCTCCGCCCAGGCCTCCGACATCCGCCGCCCGCCCTTGCCCACCGGGTCGATCGCCAGGATCGAGCCGGTCATCGCATCGAAGCCGGTGGCATAGACGATGGCGTCGTAGGGCGTCTCGCCGGCGGAGGTGCGGATCCCGGTCTCGGTCACCGTCGCCAGCGGCGTCTCGCGCAGGTTCACAAGGCGCACGTGGGGGAGGTTGAAGGTCTCGAAATAGTCGGTGTCCACGCAGATCCGCTTGGTGAAGATCGGGTGGTCGCGCGGGCACAGCGCCTCGGCCGTGGCGGGGTCCTTCACGATCTCGCGGATGCGCTCGCGCACGAATTCGGCGGCGTATTCGTTGGCCTCAGGGTCCAGCGCCAGGTCGTTGAACGCGGCCGAGAAGGTGATCCCCCCGCTCTCCCAGCGGCGCGAGAACTCGGCCTCGCGCTCCTCCTGGGTGGCCTCCAGCACCGGCTTCTGCGGCAGGGTGGTGACGATGGCGTTGCGGGTGTTGGCGCGCGCCCACTCCCGCCGCTCGGCCGAGCGCGCCAGCCACTCGGCCCGCTGGGCGTCGGTCAGGGGGGCGTTGCGCGCGGGGATCGAGAAGTTGGGCGTGCGCTGGTGCACCGCCAGTTCCTTCGCCTGGGCGGCGATGATCGGGATCGACTGGATCGCCGAGGAGCCCGTGCCGATCACCGCGACCCGCTTGCCCGTGAAGTCGACGCCCTCATGGGGCCAGAGGCCGGTGTGGTAAGTCTCGCCTTGGAAGTCGTCGCGCCCCGGAATGTCGGGCAGCGAGGTCGAGCTGAGGCAGCCGGTCGCCAGCACCAGGTGGCTCGCCTCGGCCGGGCCCCGGCTGGTGGCGATGCGCCAGAGGCCTGCGGCCTCGTCCCACTGCGCGCCCTCGACCGAGGTCTGGAACTCGATGTCGCGCTTGAGGTCGTGCCGCTCGGCCACGAACTCGGCATAGGCCTGGATCTCGGGCTGGGCGGCGTATTTTTCCGACCAGGTCCAGTCGCGCTCCAGCTCCGGGTCCCAGGAGTAGGAATATTGCAGCGATTCCACATCGCAGCGCGCGCCGGGATAGCGGTTCCACCACCAGGTGCCGCCCACGCCCTCGGCGCGCTCGTAGACGCGGGCGCTCAGGCCCATGCCGCGCAGGCGGTGCAGCAGGTAGAGGCCGGCGAACCCGGCGCCGACCACGACGACGTCGAATCGCGGAGGCTTGGACTCGGACATGAAACTCCTCCCAGGGCTTGTCTCGTCGGCAGGAAACCCCGCCGCGGCGTCTGCGCGCCGGGGGCATCATGAGCCCCGCTGACCGAGCGTTCAATAGATGGCGCGGGCCGCGGTAACGCTTCCTCAACCCTGTCCCGCGATGGTTCGTGGAGCGCCCCCGCCGGGGGTCAGGAGGCTTCGGGAATGTCGCTGGACGCCCAGATCACCGCCGCGATGGCCTCGGTGCCCGAGTGCATCGCGGCCGGCTATGTGGACATGAGCACGGGCATGCTGATGTCGGTATGCACGCTCGACACCCACCCGCAGGAGGTGCTGGACCTGGTGGCGGCGGCGACCGCGGACCTGTTCCAGGGCCCCACCGTCTCCGAGATCGAGCGGCGCTTCAAGCGGGAGCGTGGGCTGCCCCCCAACAAGGAGATCCGATATTTCAAGGAGATGCTGGTGCTGTCGGAGAACCTGATCCACGTGTTCCTGCGCGCGCCCACCGCGCCGGACCACGCGGCGGTCTTCGTGACCCGTCGCACCGCGAACGTCGGCATGGTGCTGACCAAGGCCCGCATGTCGATGCAGGCGCTGGGCGAGGCCGTGCAGGGCCCCGCCGGAGGCTGACCCGCCCCTCCGCGCGCCGGCCCCGCCCCGGGACGAGGCCGGCTCGCCCCCGAGACGCCGAAAGGCGCCCCCTGCCCCGCCGGCCCGGAGGACTGCGGCCGGACGCCTCGATCGCGGCTCGCACAGAGGAGAGCGCGATCGCGCGTGAACCGGCAGCCGGGTGGACGGCAGCGGGCGCCAGCCGGACAAAGGCGAGCGCGGGCTCGCGTGAACCGGGGGGCGAGCGGACGGCCGCGGGCGCCGGCCGGACTGTTCCGTTCGCGGCCGGAAGCGCGCGAGCGGTCCGCAGCATCGCGGTCGCCAACCGGAGGGCTGCGCGAACCGGCCGGAGCGTCGCGATCGCAGACCGGAGGGCGCCCGCGGCCCGGCCAGAGCGCACGCTCAAGGGGCATCGGGGTCCCGCGCGCGGGTCGAGACGGCGCGCGCAGAGGGAAGGGTTGAGTGCGCGGCCCGCCCCACCGGACGCGAAACCAGATGGAGGCGGGCGGGGATCAGGCTGGCTCCGGCGCGCAAGTGCGAGGCGGTGGCGCGGTCCGGTTCAGCTCAGGCTCGGATCGAAAGGCGTCGCGGGCGGAGCGCTCTCGCGGGCGCTGAGGGCTGCAGCGAGCCGGGCCGCCGGGGACCTTGGCGACGACGGACGGGCGGACTGGGGGCCGGGCAGACTGGGGGCCGGGCAGACTGGGGATCGGGCGCCATGCGGGCGGGCGGCCATGGCTGGTGTGCGCTTGTCGCGGGCATGAAGGCCCGGTGGATCGACGTGGCCACAGCCTTGGCGGGACGGGACGAGAGGGCGGGTCGCGCGGGGCGACGCCGACGCCATGCCGCGCCCCCGGCGGGGCCGCGGCGCGGTAGGGTCGGGCGGTTTCGAAACGCCATTCCGCGAGGCTCGCCATGACCGAATCCCCCGCCCGCGACTGGATCCTGACGCTCAACGCCGGGTCGTCCTCGCTCAAGCTCGCGCTCTACGACCTGGGCGGGGGCGAGATCGCCGCCGGGCAGATGTCCGAGCTCGACGTGATGACCGTGTCCGCGGCGCGGCTCGCCGAGGCCATGGCCGGCATGGTCGAGGGGCGCGGCCTGGCCCCCGCCCCCGTCGCCGTCGGCCACCGCGTCGCCCATGGCGTCGAGTTCCGCACCCCCGGCGAGCTGACCCCGGAGATGCGCGCCGCGCTGGAAAAGGCCTGCGCCTTCGCCCCCCTGCACAACCCGCCGGCCCTGCATGTCATCGACGCCGCCGCCGAGCTCTACCCGCAGGCGCGCCGCGTCGCCTGCTTCGACACCGCCTTCCACGCCACCCAGCCCCCCGAGGAGACCACCTTCCCGATCCCCGAGCGCTGGCGCGCCGCCGGCCTGCGCCGCTACGGGTTCCACGGGCTGAGCTACGCCTCGATGGTCCGCCGCCTGCCCGCGCAGGTCGGCGCGCCGCTGCCCCGCCGGCTGCTCGCCTGTCACCTGGGCGCGGGTTCGTCGATGGCGGCGATCGTGGACGGCAGCTCGGTCGCCACCACCATGGGCTTCTCGCCGATGGAGGGGCTGGTGATGGCCTCGCGCTGCGGGGAGCTGGATCCCGGCGTGATCTTCCACCTGCTGCGCGGCGGCGAGAGCGCCGCGAGCCTCGAGACCGCGCTGAACCGCGAGAGCGGGCTGAAGGCGCTGGGGGGCTCGCCCTCGATGAAGGCGCTGCTGGCGCGCGACGACGCGCAGGCCCGCTTCGCGGTCGAGCACTACTGCCACTGGGCGCTGCGCCACGCCGGCGGGCTGATCGCCTGCATGGAGGGGGTGGACGCGATCTGCTTCACCGGCGGCATCGGCGAGCATGCCGCCCCGGTGCGCGACAGGATCCTCGACGGCCTGCGCTGGGCGGGGCTGGACGAGGCCTCGTCCCATGTGATCGTGGCGGACGAGGCCGGCGAGATCGCCCACGCCACGCTCGCCATCCTGGGGGTCTGAAGACGCGAAGGGCCCGGGCGTCGCCGCCCGGGCCCGGTCGCGAGGCCGTCCCCGATCAGGCGAGGATCAGGAAGTCCGCGGCCGAGAGATCGTCCGCGTCGGTGCGCGCCAGCGTCACGCTGTTCCCGCCGCCGAGGTCGATCAGCAGATCGCGCCCGGTGTCGGTCGCCAGCGCCATGATGCCGGTGAAATCGCCCGCCGGCAGGGGCGCGCCGAAGTCGGAGATCAGCACCAGCAGGTCCTCGCCGGGCTTGAAGTCCTCGATCACGTCGGCGCCGCCGCCCATGAAATACTCGAACTCGTCCGCGCCCTTGCCGCCGACCAGGACGTCGTCGCCGCCCTCGCCGCCGAGGATGTCGGCGCCCTTGCCGCCGAAGATCGCGTCCTCGCCCGCGCCGCCGTAGAGCCGGTCGTCGCCGTCCCCGCCGTCGAGCAGGTTGACCGTCGGCGTGGCGCCGGGCGCCGTGCCCGACTGGCCGTCGGCATAGATCACGTCGTCGCCGTCGCCGCCGTAGAGGAAGTCGATCCCCTCGCCGCCGCGGATCCGGTCGTCGCCGTCGCCGCCGTAGGCGAGGTTGTTGCCGGAGACGTCGGCCAGCACGCCCACCGCGTCGGTGTAGATCGTGTCGTTCCCGGCGCCGCCGTAGATCACGTCGTCGCCCAGGTGCAGGTCGTAGAGCGAGGACGGATCCGTGGCGAAGTCGCCGTAGATCGTGTCGTCCCCGTCGCCGCCGAACAGCACGTCGTCGCCGGCGAAGGTGGCGGGCGAGGTCGCGGCGGTCGTCCCCGCGGCGGGGACCAGGCCCGCGGCGTCGCCGACGATCAGGTCGCCCCCGTCGAAGCCGAAGATCACGTCGTCGCCCAGCGCGGTCCCGGCCTCGACCGCGACGCCGCCGTCCCCGTAGAGCGCGTCCGCGCCGCCGGTTCCGAACGCGACGTCGATCCCGAAGATCGACCCGCCGCGGCCGTGCAGGCCGCCCATGATGAATCCGAAGATGCTCCCGACTCCCCGAGGCATGATACGCACCTCCCCCTCCCGGCGCCCCGCGACGGGAATGCCCGCGGGACGGTCAAATGAACGCCGGAAGAAGTGTTAACGTTTCTGAACGGATTCGCCAGAGGAATTTCCGAACCGTGGAAACCCGGCCCGAAGCGGCGATCAGCCCAGGATCACCGCCACCGCCACCATCGCCAGCCCCAGGAAGCCGGCGCCGACCGAGGCGAAGTTGACCGCGTTGAGCTTGCGCAGGCGGGTGCGGACCTCCTCCGGCGCGCGATCGGGGGTGCGCAGGCGCAGCCCCTCGCGGATGCACCATCCCAGACCGCCCAGTCCCACGATGGCCAGCAGGGCTCCGACCCAGATCAACGCCTGCATCAGCTTCCATCCTCTCCGATCACGCCCGCGACCTCGGCGGCGAGCGTCGCGCCGTCGGTCAATCTCATCAGCCACGGCGCCGGAACGCCGGCGCCTCCAAGGCCATGTATGGCTCCTTCCACGGCGCCGATGAGGATCGCGCGCCCGCAGGAATCGCCGCCGGCGCGGATGTTCATCTCGACCGCCTCGGCGAAGGAGCCGGCGTGCAGCAGGATGTGGGCCGCCACGGGCACGGCCATCGACATCGGGCAGGCCCGCCCGACCTCGCCGGCGAAGGCGACCGGATCGGGCCCGGCGGCGCGCGCGCGGGCGAGGCCCTGGGCCACGGCCTCGGGGGCGCCGGTCTCGGTCGCGGCGACTGCTTCGGCCGGGCTCGCGCCGATCAGGAGATCG
>CAXGVP010000230.1:0-6056 GCA_964013055.1 uncultured Albimonas sp. | reverse complement strand
CCCCGTGACGTGGCCGCCGCAGCCACCGAGAACGGCTTCTCGATGGATCGTCGCCAGGTGAACCTCGACAAGCCGGTCAAGGAGCTGGGCCTGCACGACATCCGCGTCATCCTCCACCCGGAGGTCTCGGCGACCGTGACGATCAACGTCGCGCGCTCGAACGAGGAAGCGGAGCTGCAGGCCACGGGCAAGTCGATCCAGGAGGCCCGCGCCGAAGAGGAAGCGGCCGCCGAGTTCGACATCCAGGAGCTGTTCGAGGACGACGAGGAGGCCGAGGGCCTGCTCTCCGATCCCCGCGGCTCGGACGACGACGACGACCGTCTCTGACACCCGGATCCGGTCGCAGCCGAATCCCGAAACGCCCGCGGCCCCGCCGCGGGCGTTTCTCGTTCCAGCCCCCCCGCTCGCCAGCCCCCCCAGACATTTGCGACGCTCGCCATCGCGTGCCCCCGCGACCAGGAACGACCGCCCCCCTCTACGCGTGAGCCAGCCACAGGCGCCCCGGGCCTGACCCGGGGCCTCACGACGCCCGCACTCCGCGCAGGCTCCGCGGATGGGACCTGCCATGGCCCCTGTGCACCCGTCCCGCGCGCACCTCGCCAGCCTCCCCGAACGCCCCTGACGACGACGCCTCCCCCGGCGCTCCCTTGCCCGCGCAGCCGCGCCCCGCCAGCCGTCGCAAGCGCTCCCTCGCCGTCCCCCTTGATCCCCCGCGCCCCCGGCGCTAGCCCAAGCCATGGCGAACGAACTCTCCACCTGCCTGGTCCTCTCGACCATCCGCGCCGCCCGCGCCCTCACCCGCCGCTACGACGCGCGGCTGCGCGACTACGGCGTCACGCTGGCCCAGTTCATGGTGATGGGCTCGATCCGCGACCAGGCCGACCGCACGCTCTCCGAACACGCCGAGCGCATCGCCATGGACCGCACCACGCTGTCCCGAAACCTCGACCTGCTCGAGCGCAAGGGCCTCGCGCGCAAGGATGCAGGCGCCGCCGGCAACGCCCGCCGCTGCGCCCTGACGCCCGAGGGCGACGCCCTGCTCGATCGCCTGATGCCCGCCTGGCACGAGGCCCAGGCCGAGATCCGCGGCCGCCTGCACGAGGCCGGCCCGGACGCCGATCCCGACGCCTATCTCCACATGCTGACCCTCCTCACCCGCCCCTGAGCCAGGTGGCGGCCGAAGGGGGCGTCGAGCCCCCTCCGCCCGCCGTCGTCTGTCGCCGACGAGGCCCGCCCGACCGCCCACCCTTGTCCATGGCCCGAATTGTGCATATACACCGTGCATCTGCACTCATGAGGCCGCCATGACCCCCATCCCCGCCTCCGACCCGATCGTCGTCACCGGCCTCGGCGCCGTCTCTCCCCTCGGCGTTGGGATCGAGGCGACCTGGCGCGGGCTGATGGCGGGCCGCAGCGGCATCCGCCGCAACGACCGCTTCGACACCTCCGACTACGCCTGCCAAATCGCAGGCCTGGTCCCGGGCCGCGACGAGCCTGACGGGCTCGATCCGCTCGACCACGTCGACGGCAAAGACCTGCGCAAGATGGACCTGTTCATCCTCTACGCCCTCGCCCCCGCCTCCCAGGCGCTGGCCCAGGCCGGCTGGGCGCCGGACGACCCCGAGCCCCTCTCCCGCACCGCCACCCTCATCGGCACCGGCGTCGGCGGCGTCCCCGCGATGACCGGCGCGATGGACACCATCCGCGGCCGCGGACCCCGCCGCCTGTCGCCTTTCGTGGTGCCCTCGTTCCTGCCGAATCTCGCCGCCGGCTGGGTCTCGATCCGCCACGGCTTCACCGGCCCCATCGGCGCACCGACCACCGCCTGCGCCGCCTCCGCCCAGGCGATCGCCGACGGCATGCGCCTGATCCGCTCGGGCGAGGCCGACGTCGCCCTCGTCGGCGGCGCCGACGCCTGCGTCGACCCGATCTCCATCGGCGGCTTCTCCGCCGCCCGGGCGCTGGCGACCGAGTTCAACGACCGCCCCGAAGAGGCCTCCCGCCCCTTCGACCAGGCCCGCGCCGGCTTCGTCCTATCCGAAGGCGCCGCCGCCCTGGTGATCGAGACCCTGTCCCACGCCCGCGCCCGGGGCGCGACGCCCCTCGCCATCCTCGCGGGCCACGGCGCCTCCGCCGACGCCTACCAGCTCACCGCCGGCCACGCCGACGGCCGCGGCCCCCGCGCAGCAATGGAGAAGGCGATGGCCATGGCAGGCTTCGCGCCTGCGGACATCGACTACGTCAACGCCCACTCCACCTCCACGCCCGTCGGCGACGACGCCGAGATCGCCGCCATCGCCTCGGCCCTGCCGAACCGGGGCGCCGACCTCGCCGTCACCGCCACCAAGGCGAACACCGGCCACCTCCTCGGCGCCGCCGGCGCGCTGGAAGCCGCGATCACCGTCGAGATCCTGCGCCGCCAGACCATCCCGCCCGCCGCGAATCTCTCCGCTCCCGAGCCTGCCGCCCGCGCCTGGACGCTGGCCACCGAGGGTCCCGTGACCCGCCCGATCCGCGCCGCGCTCTCCAACGCCTTCGGCTTCGGGGGCGTGAACGCCTGCCTCGCATTCCGGGATGCGTCTTCGGCGCCCGCCTGAGGCCCTTCACCGGCTTTCCTCGCAGCCCGGCCCGCGCTAAACGGGCGCCGAACGCAACGGGATGCGAGGATCTCCGCCATGACCCGCCGCAACGGCCTCACCTATCGCGACGCGGGCGTGGACATCGACGCAGGCGACGACCTGGTCAAGCGCATCGGACCCGCGGCCGCCTCCACCCGCCGCCCCGGCGTCGCCGACGCGCTCGGCGGCTTCGGGGGGCTGTTCGACCTCAAGGCCGCCGGCTTCCAGGACCCGGTCCTGGTCGCCGCCACCGACGGCGTCGGCACCAAGCTGCGCATCGCCATCGACACCGGCCATCTGGACGGCGTCGGCATCGACCTCGTGGCCATGTGCGTCAACGACCTGATCTGCCAGGGCGCGGAGCCCCTGTTCTTCCTCGACTACTTCGCCACCGGCAAGCTCTCGGTCGACGAGGGCGCGCGCGTGATCGAGGGCATCGCCGCCGGCTGCCGCACCGCCGGCTGCGCCCTGATCGGCGGCGAGACCGCCGAAATGCCCGGCATGTACGCCGCCGGCGACTTCGACCTCGCCGGCTTCGCCGTCGGCGCCGCCGAGCGTGGCCAGACTCTTCCCACCGCCGCCCAGCCCGGAGACGTGGTCCTCGGCCTCGCCTCCGACGGCGTGCACTCCAACGGGTTTTCGCTGGTCCGCCGCGTCGCCGAGCACGCCGGCCTGACCTGGGAGTCTCCGAGCCCCTTCTCCGAGGGCACGCTCGGCGAGGCCCTGCTGACCCCCACCCGCATCTACGTTCGCCCGGCGCTGGCCGCCTTCCGCGCCGGCGGCGTGCGCGGTTTCGCCCACATCACCGGCGGCGGCCTGACCGAGAACCTGCCCCGCGTCCTGCCCGAGGGCCTCGGCGCCCGCCTCGACCTGACCGCCTGGACGCTGCCCCCGGTCTTCGCCTGGCTCCGCGACGCCGGCGGGCTGGAGGAGGCGGAGCTGCTCCGCGTCTTCAACTGCGGCGTCGGCCTGTGCATCGTCGTGGCCCCCGAGCGCGCCGACGCGCTCTCCGAGCTGCTAGCGGCGGAGGGCGAGACGGTCCACCGCCTCGGCGAGATCACCGAGGGCGAGGGCGTTTCCTACTCGGGCGCGCTGGCGTGACCGCGAAGATCCGCGTCGCGATCCTGATCTCCGGCGGCGGCTCCAACATGGAGTCGCTGCTGGCCGACATGACCGACCCCGATCACCCCTGCGAGCCGGCGCTGGTCCTGTCGAACCGCGCCGACGCCGGGGGCCTCGCGAAGGCCTCTGCCCGGGGCGTCGCCACGGCCGTGGTCGACCACCGCCCCCACAAGGGCGACCGCCACGCCTTCGAGGCCGAGTTGAACGCCGCGCTGACGGCCGCCCGCCCCGACCTGATCTGCCTGGCCGGTTTCATGCGCGTCCTGACCCCCGAGTTCGTCGCGGGCCACACGGGAAGAATGCTGAACATCCACCCCTCGCTGCTGCCGCTGTTCCCCGGCCTGCACACCCACGCCCGCGCCATCGAGGCCGGCTGCGCGGTGCACGGGTGCACGGTGCACGAGGTGACGGGGGAGCTGGACCTCGGCCCGATCCTCGGCCAGGCGGTCGTCCCGGTGCTGCCCGGCGACGACCCGGACGCGCTGGCCGCCCGGGTGCTGCGGCAGGAGCATCGCCTCTACCCGCAGGCGCTGCGCCGCTTTGCGGTGGGCGAGCGCGAGGCCTTCGCGATCCTCGACCAGCCGGCCTGATCGCGGACGGCCGGTGCGGCCCTCGGCTCCGCTTCGCGGCGCCATCGCCCCGCCCTGCCGTCCCCGTTCCCGGCGACTCCGCACCCGGCAAGAAACACGGCGCGGAGACCGAAGCCTCCGCGCCCTTGATCACGCCCCCGATCACGCCCCCGATCACGCGGCGTCGTCGAGACCGCGGCCCTTGATCATCGCCGCCGGATCGGGCTCGCGCCCGCGGAAGGCCAGCCACTCCTCCATCGGGTCGCGGCTGCCGCCCTTCGTCAGGATGTCGTCCGCCAGCCGCTTCGCGGTCTGCGGATCGAACACGTCCCCCGCCTCCTCGAAGGCCGCGAAGGCGTCGGCGTCCATCACCTCGGACCACATGTAGCTGTAGTAGCCCGCCGAATAGCCGTCGCCCGAGAACACGTGCAGGAAGTGCGGCGCCGAATGGCGAGACACGATCGCCGAAGGAATCCCGATCCCTTCCAGAACCGATTTCTCGAAGGCCAGCGCCTCGAAGCCCTCCGCCGAGGTCAGCCGGTGCATCTCGTGATCCACCAGCGCCGAGGCGAGATACTCCACTGTGGAGAACCCCTGGCCGAAGTTCCGCGCGGCCAGCATCTTCTCCATCAGCGCCTGCGGGATCGGCTCCCCGGTCCGGTAGTGGCGGGCGTGCTTGCCCAGCACTTCCGGCGTCTCCAGCCAGTGCTCGTAAAGCTGCGAGGGCAGCTCGACGAAGTCCCGCGCCACCGAGGTCCCCGACACCGAGGGATACTTCACGTCCGACAGCATCCCGTGCAGCGCGTGCCCGAACTCGTGGAACAGGGTGCGGGCGTCGTCGAAGGACAGCAGCGTCTCGTCATCGCCTTGCGCGAAATTCATCACGTTGAGGATCACCGGGCGCACACGGCCGACGGCGGGGTCGAAATCCTCCTGCCCCACCATCTGGCTCATCCAGGCGCCCGAGCGCTTGGAAGACCGCGCGAAATAGTCCGCCACGAACAGCGCGATCTTCTCGCCGCCCCGCGTCACCTCCCAGGCGCGGGCGTCGGGGTGATGCAGGGCCAGGCCCTCGACCTCCCGGAACGCCAGCCCGAACAGCCGGCCGGCGCAGTCGAAGGCCGCCTCGATCATGCCCGAGAGCGGGAAGTAGGGCTTCAGCTCCGCCTCCGACAGCGCATGATCGCGGGCGCGGGTCTTCTCGGACCAGTAGCGCCAGTCCCAGGCGGCGATCGGATCGTTGGCGCCGGCCTCGGCGGCGACCTCGGCCAGCCGCTTCGCCTCCGCCTCCGCCTTGGCCTTCGCCGGGCCCCAGACCCGCATCAGCAGCTCGCGCACCGCGTCCGGCGTCTTCGCCATCTCCGGCGCCAGCTTGAACTCGGCGAAGGTCGGGTAGCCCAGCAGGTTCGCCCGTTCGATCCTGAGCGCCACGATGCGGGCGATGATCGCGGTGTTGTCCGTCTCCCCCCCGTTGGCCCCGCGCGAGACCCAGGCCCGCCAGGCCCGCTCCCGAAGGTCCCGCCGCGGGGCGAGCTTCAGGAACGGCTCCACCGAGGAGCGCGCCAGCGTCACCAGATGCCCCTCCTTGCCGCGATCCTTCGCGGCGCGGGCGGCCGAGGCGACAAGGCTCTCGGGCAGATCCTCCAGGTCCTCGGCGCTCAGCTCCATGAACCAGCAGCTCTCGTCGGCCAGCACGTTCTGGGAGAACTGGGTGGCGAGCTTCGAGAGCTCCTCCATGATCTCCGCG
>CAXGVP010000229.1:0-6059 GCA_964013055.1 uncultured Albimonas sp. | reverse complement strand
GAGGGCGCAGGCCAAGCGACCCGCGCCGCCCCGGCGCCCGACGCCGGGGCGCTCCGCCCCTGGCGGCAGGCCCACGCCAGCCGGCTCGCCAGCCCACCGCCGACCGGCCGATCAATCGCCCTGCGTCACAGCCCGCCGCTCACCGACGTCACGCAACGGTCCCCCGCCGCAGGCCCCGCATCACTGGCAGAGCTCGACCGTCGCGGTCACCGAGGCGCGCAGCTCCTGCGAGCCCTCGGCGATCGGCATGTCGGCCATCACCGCCTCGCCCGCCGCGCGGGCGAACATCGGCCGCGGGCCTGGCGTTGAGACCCCGGTCTCGCTCAGCTCCAGGATCGCGCCGACCCGTGCGCCGGCGGCCCCGGCCAGCAGCTCGGCGCGCGCCAGCGCCGCCTTCACCGCCGCCTGGCGCGCCGCCTCCAGCCGCGTCGCCTCGTCCGAGACCGCGAAGCTCACGCCCGAGATCCGCGTCGCCCCCGCCTCCGTCGCCGCCGTCGCCAGCGCCCCGAAGCGCGAGACGTCCTTCAGCGTCACCGCCAGGCTCGACCCCGCCTCCCAGGCCACGATCTCCGGCGGCGCATTGCGCTCCGAGCGGTCGTAGACCGGGTTCAGCGAGACCTGGGTGGTCGACACGTCCGCCTTCGCGACCCCGGCGGCCAGCACCGCGTCCAGCAGCGCCTGGGTGGCCTGCGAGGCCTGCGAGAGCGCCTCCCCCGGCCCCTCGGCGCGGGCGTCGGCGCCGAAGCTCACGCGCAGCACGTCGGGGGTCGCGGTCTCGATCCCCTCGCCCTCGACCACCAGTCGGCCGCGGCACTGGGCGGCCTCGGGGCCGGGACGCTCGCGCGCCGGACGCTCGGGTGCAGGGCGCGCGGGCTGGGCGCCGGCGGCCTGGGCCAGCTCCAGCTTCGCCCCCAGCGCCTGGTTCGCCTCCATCGCCTTCGAGATCCGGGCGTCGAGCGACTCGCCCTCCCGCCCGGCGGCCTTGATCGTCTTCTGCAGGCGGTCGGCGGCGGCCTCGGCCTCCTGCAGCCATTCCTCGCGCGCCTCGCGGCGCAGCTCGGCCTTGCCGCCCTGCGGCTGGGCCGCGAAGGCCGGGACCGACAGCGCCACCGAGGAGACCAGCAGCGCCCCCAGCGCGATCACCGACAGCGCCGAGGGCGCGGAGGGCAGCCGGGCGAGGCGCGGACGGGCGCCTCGCCGGCCCGCACGCGCGGACCCGGCGAGATCGGGACGGGAGGGTTCAGGGCGGGGAGACTGGGATCGGGGGGTCACGGACGCTCCTCCTTGGTGTCTGCTCGGCCCGGCAGGTAGGGGACCGGGCGGCGCCGGCGCATGGCCGGATCGGGCCGATTCCGTGGCGCCACGATACAGAAAAGGCCCCCGCCACGCGGGGGCCTTCGTCTCACGTCGCAGGGCGCGGGATCCGTCGCCTCAGCCGGTCATCCCGTCCCAGAACGACTTCACCTTGGAGAAGAAATCCGAGGTCCCGGGCGAGTTGTCCTTGCCCGCATCCTCGAACTCCTTGAGCAGCTCCTTCTGCTTCGCGGTCAGGTTCACCGGCGTCTCGACCGCGAGCTCGAGGTAGAGGTCCCCGCGACGCCCGCCGCGCAGCGTCGGCATGCCCTTCTCGCGCAGGCGCAACTGCTTGCCCGACTGCACGCCGGAGGGGACCTTCACCCGGCTGCGGCCGCCGTCGATCAGCGGCGCC
This sequence comes from uncultured Albimonas sp., assembly GCA_964013055.1. GTDB lineage: Bacteria > Pseudomonadota > Alphaproteobacteria > Rhodobacterales > Rhodobacteraceae > Albimonas. Next base: position 4,351 of record CAXGVP010000229.1, on the reverse strand, counting down.
TCGATCTCCCCGCCCAGCGCGGCGGTGGTCATCGGCACCGGGATCCGGCAGTGCAGGTCGGGGCCCTCGCGCTCGAAGATCGGATGCGGGGCCACCTCGATGAAGATGTAGAGGTCGCCCGAGGGGCCGCCCATCACCCCCGCCTCGCCTTCCCCGGCGAGCCGGATGCGGGTGCCGGTCTCGACGCCCGCGGGGATGTTGACGTTCAGCCGGCGGTCCTTCTGCACCCGGGTCGCGCCGTTGCAGACCTTGCACGGGTTCTTCACGACAGAGCCGCGGCCCGCGCAGGTCGGACAGGTGCGTTCGATGGTGAAGAAGCCCTGCTGGGCGCGCACCTTGCCGAGGCCCGAGCAGGTCGGGCAGGCGGCAGGCTGGGCGCCGCCCTCGGCGCCGGTGCCCGAGCAGGCCTCGCACTGGACGGAGCCGGGGACCTGGATGGTCTCGGTCTTGCCCTTGAAGGCCTCCTCCAGCGTCACGCGCAGGTTGTAGCGCAGGTCCGAGCCCCGCGCCGCGCCGCCGCGCCGGCGGGGGCCGCCGCGCTGGCCGCCCATGAAGTCGCCGAACAGGTCCTCGAACACGTCCGAGAAGGCCGAGCCGAAGTCGCCCTGCCCCGGGCCGCCGCCGGGCCGGAAGCCGCCGCCGCCGCCGTTCTCGAAGGCCGCGTGACCGAACTGGTCGTAGGCGGCCTTCTTCTGCGGGTCCTTGAGGTGGTCGTAGGCCTCGTTGACCTCCTTGAACCTGCCCTCGGCGGAGGCGTCGTCGGGGTTGCGGTCGGGGTGATGTTCCTTGGCCTTCCTGCGATAGGCCTTCTTGATCTCGTCGTCCGAGGCGCCCTTGGACAGGCCCAGCACCTCGTAGAAATCCCGTTTGGACATTCCGTGGGTCTCTCCCGTCTAGCCGATCCGTCGCGGTCCGCGTGGCGATCCGTCCGCCGCGCCCGCGCCGGGGCCGCAAGGCGCGGCCGTCCGGGAGGCGTCGGGGGCGAGGGTCGTCCGGGACGCGCCACGGGTCAAGCGGCGCGTCCTTTCATCACGCAACGGCCCCGCCCCATGGGGGGCGGGGCCGCGGTCCTGGCGTCGGACCGGAGGCCTCAGCCGGCCTTCCGATCATCGTCCTTCTTGTCTTCCTCGGTGAACTCGGCGTCCACCACGTCGTCGCCGTCGCGGGCCGCGTCCTGGGCCGCGGCCGCCTGGGCCTCGGCCTGCTCGGCGTCCGACGAGGCCTTGTAGATCGCCTCGCCCAGCTTCATCGAGGCCTCGGTCAGGGCCTGGGTCTTGGCCTTGATGTCCTCGAGGTCTTCGCCCTCGTTGGCGGCCTTCAGCTCGTCGATCGCGGTCTGGATCGCCGCCTTGGTGGCGTCGTCGACCTTGTCGCCATGCTCGGCCAGCGACTTCTCGGCGCCGTGGACCATGCTCTCGGCCTGGTTCTTCGCCTCGACCAGCTCGCGACGCTTCTTGTCGGCGTCGGCGTTCTCCTCGGCGTCCTTGACCATCTTCTCGATGTCGTCGTCCGAGAGACCGCCGGAGGCCTGGATCGTGATCTTCTGCTCCTTGCCGGTCGCCTTGTCCTTGGCGCCGACCGACACGATGCCGTTGGCGTCGATGTCGAAGCTGACCTCGATCTGCGGCATGCCGCGGGGCGCGGGCGGGATGTCCTCGAGGTTGAACTGGCCGAGCATCTTGTTGTCGGCCGCCATCTCGCGCTCGCCCTGGAAGACCCGGATGGTCACCGCGGTCTGGTTGTCGTCAGCCGTGGAGAAGGTCTGGGACTTCTTGGTCGGGATCGTGGTGTTGCGGTCGATCAGACGCGTGAACACGCCGCCCAGGGTCTCGATGCCGAGCGACAGCGGCGTGACGTCCAGCAGCACCACGTCCTTGACGTCGCCCTGGAGCACGCCCGCCTGGATCGCGGCGCCCATGGCCACGACCTCGTCGGGGTTCACGCCCTTGTGGGGCTCCTTCCCGAAGAACTTGGTCACCTCGTCGTAGACCTTGGGCATGCGGGTCATGCCGCCGACGAGGACCACCTCGTCGATCTCGGCCTTGGAGACGCCGGCGTCCTTCAGGGCCGCCTCGCAGGGCTTCAGGGTGCGCGCGATCAGGTCGCCCACGATGCTCTCGAGCTTCGCGCGGCTCAGCTTCAGCACCAGGTGCAGGGGCTGGCGCGTCTCGGGGTCCATCGAGATGAAGGGCTGGTTGATCTCGGTCTGGGACGAGGACGACAGCTCGATCTTCGCCTTCTCCGCAGCCTCCTTGAGGCGCTGCAGGGCGAGGCGGTCCTTGGTCAGGTCGACGCCGGACTGCTTCTTGAACTCCTCGGCGAGGTACTCGACGATGCGCATGTCGAAGTCTTCGCCGCCCAGGAAGGTGTCGCCGTTGGTCGACTTCACCTCGAACAGGCCGTCGTCGATCTCCAGGATCGAGATGTCGAAGGTGCCGCCGCCGAGGTCATAGACCGCGATCGTGCGCCCTTCCTTCTTGTCGAGCCCGTAGGCGAGCGCGGCCGCCGTCGGCTCGTTGATGATGCGCAGCACTTCCAGGCCGGCGATCTTGCCGGCGTCCTTGGTGGCCTGACGCTGGGAGTCGTTGAAGTAGGCGGGAACGGTGATCACCGCCTTCTCGACCTTCTCGCCCAGGTAGGACTCGGCGGTCTCCTTCATCTTCTGAAGGATGTAGGCGCTGACCTGGGAGGGGGAGTATTTCTCGCCGCGGGCCTCGACCCAGGCGTCGCCGTTCTTCCCCTCGACGATCTTGTAGGGGACCATCCCCTTGTCTTTCTCGACGGTGGGGTCGGAATAGCGGCGGCCGATCAGGCGCTTGACGGCGAAGAGGGTGTTCTCGGGGTTGGTGACCGCCTGGCGCTTGGCCGGCTGGCCGACGAGGCGCTCGTCCTCGGTGAAGCCCACCATCGAGGGGGTGGTGCGCGCGCCCTCGGAGTTCTCGATCACCTTCGCGGTCTGGCCATCCATGATGGAGACGCAGGAGTTGGTGGTCCCGAGGTCGATGCCAATGACTTTCGACATTGCGACGTCCTTTCGTTCGGCGATGTGAGAGGGTCGGGTCCGGAAGCGGCCCCCGCCCTCGATCCCTGCGCCCCTCCCCTCCCGATCCCGCCGGGGGATCACGAAAAGCGGAGCGCGACGTTCGGGCGGGATATAGGGGCGCGAGGGAGGGGCTGCAAGCGAGGGAGGGCGCGGAAACCCTCTTCGTCGGGGGGCGAAGCGGCGCCCTGCCGCAGGCGGGCGGGGGCGGAGGGGGCGGCGGGCCTCAGGCCGGGCGCGGCGGCGCCCCCGCGCCCGTATCCGTCCCCGCCGGCGCGCGGCCGGCGATGGCGCCGGCGGCCATCACGGCAGGGAACAGGAAGAAGGCGTTGAGGATCGCGTCGCCCAGCGCCATCAGCACGATGGCGGCCAGCGGCAGGGCCGCCGCCTCGGGCCGCCAGGCGGGGCTGCGCCGCAGCCGCACCAGCGCCGAGGCCGCCGCAGCCCCCAGCCCTCCGAAGACCAGCGCCACGGCGACCAGCCCGTACTGCCCCGCCATCAGCATCAGCAGCCCCCAGGGGCGCGAGCCCGCGGCCCGCCACCAGTCCCAGTCCGAGACGCCGACCAGCAGGTCGCCCTCGAACACCGCCAGCGCCTTCACGTCCTGCGAGATCCGCCACAGGAACGAGCCGCGCCCGATCGCCCGGAAGCCGTCCAGCACCATCTGGCCGAAGGCGGTGTCGCGGGCGATCCGCTGCACCGGCACCACGCCCGACAGGTGCAGCGCCAGCAGCGCCAGCACCGCCGCCGCCGCCGCCGCCAGCAGCGGCAGCGCCCAGCGCGCGCGCCAGACCGACAGCAGCGCCAGCGCCGCGAGCATCAGCAGCAGCGCCCCCGCCGCCTGCGAGGCCAGCGCGATGCCGACGACGACAAGCGCGACCGCCAGCCCCGCGCGCCCCTGCGGGCCGCCGCGCAGCGCCGCCGCCCACCAGACCGCCGCCGCCGCCGCCGCCGCAGTCCAGATGCCGTAGAGATTGCCGTTGAGGAAGAAGCCCAGCGGCCGGTAGCCCAGGTAGCGCACCGCGCCGTCCAGGCGGAACGGATGCGGCCCGTAGACCAGGTCGTGCAGGAACGGGCCGCGCATCCCCTCCGCCACTGCGAAGGGCAGGCAGGCGAGCCCCGCCAGCGCCAGCCCCTTGACCAGCAGCACCCGGTCCCCAGGCCTCGCGAACCAGACCCGGCCGAGGATCCACGGCAGGCCCCAGCAGCCGGTGACCAGCAGGGTCGCGGCCGCGGGGTCGGGGGTCGGCTGCGCGGCCCCGAGCCCCGAGGCCAGCGGCCACAGGCACCAGGCCGCCATCGGCAGGTCCG
>CAXGVP010000228.1:0-6075 GCA_964013055.1 uncultured Albimonas sp. | reverse complement strand
CGCCTCGCGCTACGAGAACCTCAACTACACGTTGCTCGAGACGCTGGCCGTGGGGGCGGCGACGGTCTGCACCGCGGTCGGCGGCCCGGCGGAGCTGGTGCGCCACGACGAGACCGGCCTGCTGGTCCCGCCCGAGGACCCCGGGGCGCTCGCCGACGCCTGCGCCCGGCTGCTGGCGGACCCGGCCCTCGCCGCGCGCCTGGGCGCCGCCGCGCGCGCCCGCATCGTCGAGGACTTCGCCCCCGCCCCGGTGGCGCGCGAGATGCTGGCCTTCTTCAAGGCGGCGATCGCCGCGCGTCGCTGATCCGCGGGCGGCGGCGCCGCCCGCGTCGAGCGTCTGGCGCGGCTGCGCCCTCGCCCGGTTCAGGTCCCCTCTGCATCCAATCAGCGTCAGCGGGCGGCGGCCGGACCGGGCAGGGCCGGGGCGGGCCTTCGCCGCCTGGTTCAGGCGGTGCGGGCGAGGAGTTCGGGCAGGGGGCTGCCGTCGAGGACGCGGGCGATCAGGCGGTCGCAGAGCTCGGGGTCGAGCTTGCCGCCGCGGTGCGCGCCGAAGAGGGTGTTGCGCATCGCGCCCACCTTCTCGAGCACCGGCGCCGGGGCGGGCAGGCCGCAGAACGCCAGCAGCTCCTCCATCGTCTCGGCGGGGGCCCGGTCGAAGGCGTCGTAGGTCACCACCCGGTAGCGCGGCGAGTCCCGCAGCCCGAGGTGCAGCGTCTCGTTCAGGTGGCGCCAGATCCAGAGCTGGCTCTCGACCAGGCGCTCCTCGCTGTACTCGGCGAATCGGGCGGGGTCCTCGCCGAAATCGGCCAGCAGGTGGGGCACGACCCTCATGGATTCGCGGAACACCTGCTCCCCGCCCGCGCCCTGGACGACCCAGCGGTTGTACCAGGAATTGAGATAGGATCGCGGCTCGCGGATCTGGTGCAGGACCCGCTGGCCGGGATCGCCGCCATGGGTGCGCAGCAGCCAGGCGGGCGGGCGGATCTTGAGCACCAGCAACGAGGCCTCCAGCGCGGCGGCGTCGGTGCAGAACATCGGCCGGTCCCACTCGGCCGCCTTCAGGCCGGGGATGACCCGGCCCAGCACCCGGCTGCGCAAGGTCCGGCTGGCGAGCACGCCCTGCACCGGGCGGGCCAGCGGGCGGCCGGCGTAGTAGGTCTTGTTCAACGCGCCGATGCGGTCGCGCTCGCTCTGCCGCCGGCGGGCGCGGGCGACGGCGCGGGACCAGCGGGCCTCGAAATCCTCGCCCAGCGGCGCCTCGAACCGGGTGGCGCCGGGAAGCGCGGCGAAGTCGCCGCCGGCCATCTCCTCGGTCTCCGAGCGGCAGACGGTCTCGGGGTGGAAGTCGAACGCGTCCAGCAGGCGGTTGGTGCCCGAGCGGCCGGAGCCGGCGATCACGACATGGGGGCTGGACGGGGGCATGGCGCCTCGGAAGCTGGGTCGGGTCAGGTCGGCTCGGAGCCAGTGGCGTGGCTGCGGGGGGATCATAGGCGGCCCCGCAACGCGGCGCGAGCGCGCGAGACGACGCAAGAGGTTGCAAGCCGTCGGGCGGCGGGTCATGGGTCGGGGATGCGCGCCAAGCGCCCTGCGCGCCCTGCGCGGACGTCGGCCCCTGCGCCCCCGGGCGTGTCGCGGCGGGCGCGTCGCGAGGGGCTCAGGGGGCGCGCGGCCTTGCGGACAGGCGGATGGGCGCCGTCGGGCCGGGGCGCGACGACAGGGGGACGAGGGTGCGGCGGATCGCGATCATCGGGCTGGGGTTCGTGGCGGACCTCTACATGGGGTCGCTGTCGGCGCATCCGGACGTGGCCCTCTCGGTCGTCTACGACCGCGATCCCGAGCGCCGGCGCCGCTTCGTCGAGCATTGGCGCGGCGAGGGCCACGCCGCCCTGGGGCCGGAGCTGAAGGTCGCCGAGGACATGGCCGGCTTCCTCGCCGCCCTGCTGCCCGGCGACGTGGTGCTGAACCTCACCAACCCCGACGCGCATTACGAGGTCTCGCGCGCGCTGCTCGAGGCCGGGATGCATGTGTGGTCCGAGAAGCCGCTGGCCACCACCATGGACCATGCCCGCGCCCTGCACGCGCTGGCCGCGGAGCGGGGGCTGATGCTGGCCTCGGCGCCCTGCTCGGTGCTGGGCGAGGCCGCGCAGACCCTGTGGGCGGCGGTGCGCGACGGGGTCGCGGGCTCCCCGCGGCTGATCTACGCCGAGCTCGACGACGGCTTCATCCCCCAGGCGCCGACCGAGGCCTGGGTCTCAGCCTCCGGCGCGCCCTGGCCGCGGGAGGACGAGTTCCGCACCGGCTGCACGCTGGAGCATGCGGGCTATTACCTCACCTGGCTGATCGCGATCTTCGGGCCGATCCGCACGGTGGCCGCGGCCTCGGCCGAGCTGATCCCGGGCAAGCTGCCGGACGGGGGGCGCGCGGCGCCGGATTTCTCGACCGGCACGCTGTTCTTCGAAAGCGGGCCGGTAGCGCGGCTGACCTGCTCGATCATCGCGCCTCACGACCACCGCATCCGGGTGATCTGCGACGGCGGCGCGCTGGAGCTGGACGCCGCCTGGGACAACGCCGCCCCGGTGCGCTTCCGCCGCCGGTTCCGGGTGCGCCGGCGGCTGGTCGAACATCCGTTCCCCCGCCGCCTGAAGCTGGCGGGCGAGAGCCACCCCAAGGTGAAGCGCACAGGCGCGGCGGCGATGAACTTCGCGCTGGGCCCGGTGGAGATGCTGGAGGCGCGCGACGAGGGGCGGCCGTGCCGGATCTCGGCCGACTTCTCGCTGCACCTCAACGAGGCGACGCTGGCCCTGCAGGCGGCGGGAGAGCGCACCGCCCCCCACGCGATGACCACCACCTGCGCGCCGATGGCGCCGATGCCCTGGGCGAAGCTGGCATGAGCGAAGAGCAGACGATGCCGCCGCGGATCCTGGTCACCGGCGCCTCGGGCTTCATCGGGTCGCATGTCGCGGCGGAGCTCGCCCGGCGCGGCGCGCATGTGCTGGCCCTGTCGCGCACCCCGCGCCCGGCCGCGGACTGGGAGAGCGCCCGCACGGCGATGCAGGCCTGGACCGGCGGCGAGGGCGGCGCCCCCGGAGGCTGGATCGAGCCGGTGGCCTGCGACCTCTCCTTCCCCGGGATCGGCCCGCGGCTGGAGGCGCTGGTCGCCGGCTGCTCGGCCGTGGTGCATGCCGCCGCCCGGCTCGCCGGCGGCGACGCCGAGCAGGCGCGCGACACGCTCGCCCCGACCCGGGCGCTGGTCGAGGCGATGGCGGCGGCGGCGCCGGGCGCGCTGCTGGCGCTGGTCTCCTCGTTCTCGGTCTACGACATCGCGGCGGTGCGGGCCTCGGGCGCCGTGCTGGACGAGGACGCGGCGCTGGAGCCCGCGCCCGAGGCCCGCGACCCCTACACCCGCGCCAAGCTGGCGCAGGAGGCGATCGCGCGCGCGGCGGCGGCCGGCGGCCAGCCGCTGCGCATCCTGCGGCCGGGCTACGTCTACGGCCCGGGGCGGCTGGACTGCGCGCACCTGGGCGTGCGCAAGGGCCCGGTGGAACTGGCGATGGGCGACGGCCCGATCGCCGCGATCCCCGTGGCCGCCTGCGCCGAGGCGCTGGCGCTGGCCGCCCTGGCGCCGCCCCCCGCCGCGCCGGAGGTGTTCAACGTGGTCGACGCCGACGCCCCCGACCGCGCCCGCTGGCGCGCGGCGATGCCGGCGGGCGCGGGCGCGACGCTGCGGCTGCCCGTGCCGGGCCTTGCGGCGAGGGCCGCGGCGGGCCTGATGGGCGGCCGGGCGCCGGGGTTCCTGCGCGGGCCGGTGCATGCGGCGCGGTTCCTAGGCGTGCCGGTCTCGGACGCGCGGTTGCGGGCGGCCTTCGGCTGGTCGCCGCGGCGCCGCTTCGAAGAGGTCGCCGCGATGGAGCCCGCGCGATGACCGCCCCCGTCGCCTTCCTGACCGGCGAATACCCCCGCGCCACCGACACCTTCATCCAGCGCGAGGTCGCGGGCCTGCGGGCGCAGGGGCTGGAGGTGCTGACCTGCTCGATCCGGCGCACGGATCCCGCGCAGCAGGTCTCGGAGCGCCAGCGGGCCGAGGCGGCGGCGACCTTCCATGTGCTGGAGACGGCGAAATCCCCGCTGCGGCTGGCCCGCGCGCATCTGGGCTGGATCGCCCGGGCGCCCGGGCGCTGGCTGCGCACGCTGGGCCTGGCGGCGCGCACGGCGCCGCCCGGGATCCGGGGCGGGCTGTGGCAGCTGTTCTATTTCCTCGAAGCGGGGGTGCTGGCCGAACATCTGCGCGCCTCGGGGGCGGGGTGGCTGCACCATCACTTCGCCGATTCCTCGGGCTCGGTGGCGCTGCTGGCGGCCGAGATCGCGGGCCTGCCGCGCAGCTTCACCCTGCACGGGCCGGCGGAGTTCTATGCGCCCGAGAAATGGCGGCTGGACGTGAAGATCGCCCGCGCGCGCTTCGTGGCCTGCATCAGCCACTTCGCGCGCTCGCAATGCATGCTGTTCTCGGACCGGGCCGACTGGGGGAAGCTGCGCATCGTCCACTGCGGGGTCGAGCCTGCGGCCTACGCGCCCGAACCCGGCCGGGCGCCGGGCAAGCGCATGGTCTTCGTCGGCCGCCTGGCGCCGGAGAAGGGGCTGGGCGTGCTGCTCGAGGCCTTCGCGGCCCTGCGCGACCGCCACCCCGACGCGGAGCTGGCGCTGATCGGCGACGGCCCCTCGCGCGCCGTGGTCGAGGCCGGGATCGCCCGCGGCGGCCTCGGCGAGGTGGTGACGATCCTGGGCTTCCTGCCGCCCGATGCGGTGGCGCGCGAGCTGTCGCGCGCCGACCTGCTGGCGCTGCCCAGCTTCGCCGAGGGCCTGCCGGTGGTGCTGATGGAGGCGCTGGCGACCGGCATCCCCGCCGTCGCCACCCGCATCGCCGCGGTGGAGGAACTGGTGGAGCCCGAGGTCTCCGGCCTCACGGTCGCGCCGGGCGACGCGGCGGGGCTGGCCGGGGCGCTCGACCGCCTGCTGTCCGACCCCGCGCTGCGGGCGCGGATGGGCGCGGCGGGTCGGGCCAGGGTCGCGGCCGAGTTCGATATCGCCCGCGAGACCGCCTGGCTCGCGGCCCTGATCCGCGGCGGCATGGCCGGACGCCTGCCCGAGGGGCTGCGGCCGCAGGCCTGAGCCGCGATGCGCAGGCCGGCGCAAGGGGCCGGCCGCGCGAGGCCCCGGGTCAGGCCCGGGGCGCGCCCCCTTCCGAGGCCGGGTCCCCGAGACGTCCTCGAGACCTCGCCGGGGCGGCGCCGCGAGCCGCCGGCCCGCGGAGGCCCAGGCCCGAGCGTCACCGGCAAGGGGAGGGCGAGGCGGCGCGCAGCGGCCTCTGGCGGAGGGGCAGGGGCGGCCCCGGCCAGCCCGCGCGCGATCCGCTGGGGGCCGGCCGCCGGAGCTTTCCGCATTTTCGGAAACATTGAGTTAACCCTGCTCTGGTAGACCGGGGGCGGTCGTGCATCGACGCCGGGGCCCGCCTGCGAGCCGGCGCCGGGCGGCCGCGCATCGCGAGCATGCGGTCGACGCCCCCCTCATCCCACTGAGTTCCCACCCTTCGGCTTCACTGACGACGCAGGCGGATATCCGCCCGCGGGAGGTACCATCATGGCGACGCTTCCCCCCATCACCTACTACTGGCGCCCCGCCGGCGCGGCGGACGACGCCTGGCTGGCCGATCCCGACGGGAGCTTCGCGCCCGGCGCCGGCGCGGCGGTCGAGGTGGTCTCGGTCGGGCCCTCGCGCCCGGCCTTCATCACCGCCGACACCGCCCCCGCCCTGGTCTCGCCGCTCGCCGACGTCGGGGTGGCCCCCGGCGCCCCGATGAGCGTCGACCTGGCGCCGGCCTTCTCGGGCACCAACCTGGTCTATGCGGTGGTCTCGGGGCCGGCGGGGGCCTCGGTCTCGGGCGCCACGCTGAGCTGGACGCCGGCGGGCGAGCAGGTGGCGACGATCACCGTGCGCGCCTCGAACGCCGCGGGCTGGGTGCAGGACAGCTTCACGGTCAACGTCTCGTCGGCCGCGGCGATCCCCGGGACGATGACCCCG
>CAXGVP010000227.1:0-6088 GCA_964013055.1 uncultured Albimonas sp. | reverse complement strand
CGGCGACCACCGAGAACCCCACGCCATGCTCGCCGGCGCGCGCCGCCTCGATCGCGGCGTTGAAGGCCAGCAGGTTCGTCTGGTGCGCGATCTCCCCGATCACGCGCACGATGTCGGCCATCTCGGTCGACCCCTTCTGGATCAGGTCGATGGTCTCCATCGCGCTGTTGAGCGCGCCGGCCCCTTCGGTCGCGTTGTCCTGGGTCTGGGCCGAGAGGTCGGTGGCCGCGCGCGAGGCGCGGTCGATCGAGTCGATCGCCCGGGCCAGCTCGTCCACCGCCTCGGACATCTGCTGGGCCTTGCGCGAGATCTCGTTCTCCAGCGCCACGTGGGAGGTGACGTCGTAGGCGTACTTGATGATCCGCTCGACCTCGCCGCGCAGGTTCAGGATCGGGCTGTAGACGGCCTGGATGTAGATGTCGCGGTCGTACTTGCCGATCCGGTGGAAGCGGCCGGACTTGAACTCGCCCTTCGCCAGGTTCAGCCAGAATTCGCGGTATTCGTCCGAGCGCACATAGTCCGAGGAGCACAGCATCGAGTGATGCGAGCCCTTCATCTCGCGCAGGCTGTAGCCCACGGCCCGCTGGAAATTGTCGTTCGCGCTCAGAATGTTGCCGTCGAGGTCGAATTCGATCACGCCCAGGCCGCGGTCCACCGCGGTCACCCGGCTGGCGAATTCGGCATGTTCGAGATTGGCCTCGGTGGTGTCCGTGCCGATCAGGACCACCTTCTGCGGCGCGCCGTCGTCGCCGATCACCGGGTTGTAGGCGCCCTCGATCCAGATCTCGCGCTCCCGCGCGCCGATCAGCTTGAACTCGCCGGAGACGTACTGGCCGGCGTTCAGCCGCTCCCAGAGCTCGATCCGCGGCTGCTCGGGGTCGGTGGGATCGCACAGGGCGCGGTGGTGCTGGCCGGCGACGTCCTCCTGGCGCAGGCCGAAGATCCTGGAGAAATTCTCGTTCACGCCCAGCACGCGGCCGGCCAGGTCGAATTCGATGATCACGCCGCTGCGGTCGATGGCGGCGATGACGCTCTTGTCCTCGGCCGCCCGGCGCCGCGAGGCGGTGATGTCGAAGGCGAAGGCCAGGACCTTGCGCACCGCCCCCTCGTCGTCGAGCACCGGGTTGTAGTTCGCCCGCAGCAGGATCGTCTGGCCGTTCTTGTCGACATGACGGAAGACGCCCTCCTGCATGTCGCCGCGGCCCAGGCGTTCCCAGAACTCGGCATACTCGGGCGTCGCGCCGTAGGCGGGATCGCACAGCATGCGATGGGGCTTGCCGCGCAGCTCGTCCAGCTCGTAGCCCAGCACCCGCAGGAAGCTGCGGTTGGCGGTCAGCAGGCGGCCGTTGGGCGTGAACTCGGCCACCGACTGGGTCTTGTCGATCGCGTCGCTCATCGCGGTCAGGTCGGCCAGGCGGGCATGTTCCTCGCTCAGGTCGCGCAGGAACACGAAGACCTCGACCAGGCGCCCGGCCTCGTCGGCGTAGGGGTGATGGCGGCAGTGGACCTGCATCCGGCCGCCGTCGGAGCGCAGGAGCGCGAGCTCCACCGCCTCGTGCGAGCCCTTGGCCAGACGCTCCCACAGGGTCTTGTAGCCGGAGGCGCGCGCGGCGCCGGCGACGAGAAGCTCGTCGAAGGAGAAGCCGGAGGCGTCCTCGGGCGCAAGGCCCAGCATCTCGCAGGCCCGGGCGTTGGCGCTGACGACGGTCCGGTCCATGGCCAGGCGCAGGACGCCTTCCTCCCGCCCCACGCCGTCGAGCACCGCGTCGGCGAGGCGCGAATCGCTGCGCGAGTCGCTGACGTCCAGCGCGCCGAGGGTGACCGACAGCACCTCCCCGTCGGGGCCCAGCTCGCCCAGCGCGCGCAGGTTGAGCCAGCGCGGCGCGCCGTCGGGACCGACATGGGCCAGCGTCGCGGCGGCCGTCTGGCCCGCGGCGGCCGTCTCCCAGAACCGCTCGAGCTCGGCGGCGTCGCCGGCGCTCTCGTGCAGGAGGTCGGCGTGCATCTCGCCGGCGAAGTCGTCGGGATCGCGGGCGAAGGCCGCCGCGAAGGCGGCGTTCACGCTCAGGAACATGCCTTCGGGCGTGCATTCGGCCACGAGATAGGCCGCCTCCATCAGCCGGGCGCGGGCGCGCGCCTCCGACATGGCGGCGGAGCGGGCGGGGTCCTCCAGCAGGAACAGCGCCACATGGGACGAGCCGTCGGCGTCGGGCGCGGCGGTCAGCGCGCCCCGGAACGGGACGTCGCCGGAGGGCGAGATCACCCGGCCCGCGACCTGCGGCTGCTCCCCCGCCAGGGCTTCGGCGAAGAGTTCCTCGGGCAGGCGGGAGCCGGCGAAGGACAGCACCTCCGCAAAGTGGATCTCCCGGTCGAGGGGGGGGATGTTGAACGCGGAGTGACCCACCTCGTTGCATTCGACCAGGTTCAGCCGTTCGTCCAGCACCGCCAGGCCGACGGTGTTGCGCGCGAGTTTCAGGACGGTGTCGGCGGAAATCTTCGAAGTCATCCCCGGGTCCTCGGCAGTCCTGTTGGGGTGGGTCTGTCCGCGTTCGATACGGGGACGGAGTTTCCGATAAGTGAACGTTTCTGCGAATCGCCGCGTGAAAGTCCGGGACCGGAGCGCGGCGACGTCGCCGCCGGACCCGGCGCGCGGCGGGGGCGGTTGCGCCATCGGAGGTTGAAGCCTGTTGACGGCGCGCACGCATCGGGGCGAGGCTGACGTTCGTCAGGAGGCGGCTGCGCCCGCGCCCGGCGACGGCCAGCGAAACATCGCGGCCCGCAAGACCAGACAAAAGGCGACCCCCGACGGTCGTCCAGGGAGGAGAACACCATGACCAGCCTTGCCCCGCGTGCGGGCGGGGTCGCCCTGTGGGCGACCGTCGCAGCCCTCGCCTTCGCCGCCTCCGCCTCGGCCCAGGACTACGAATGGCCCCGCCTGCTGGTGATCGGCACGCCCGGCACCGCCAGCGGCAGCTTCGCCTCGACCAACGGCTGGGCCCCGATCCTGCAGAAGGAGACGGGCGCCGTCGTGCGCGTGGTGCCCGAGGACAACGAGCCGATGCGCTACCGTCGCCTGACCGACCGCAGGGACATCGCCATCTCCTCGGTCTCGGCCGCCGAGATGCGCTTCCAGATCCAGGGCATCGGCGGCTACGCGGCCGCCAGGCCCGCCGCCCAGCGGATGCTGTGGCACCATAACGACACGCCCTGGGGCTACGTCGTGGCCGGGGACTCGGAGATCCAGAGCCTCGCGGACCTCAAGAAGGGCGGCGTGCGGGTGACCGAGGGCATGTTCTCGCCCCCGATGTCGCTGACCGTCACCCAGGCCCTGCCGGCCTTCCTGGGCATGACCCCCGAGGCGGCGGCCGAGACGATCACCTACGTCCCCGCCTCCAGCTACGCCGAGAACTGCCGCTCGGTCGTCGAGGGCAAGTCGGACGTGGCCTATTGCGCGCCGATCTCCTCGGTGCTGTCGGAGATGGAGGGGGCGCCCGGCTCGATCCGCTGGCTGCCGATGCCGCTGGACGACAAGGCGGGGTGGGACGGCTACCTCGCCCATCGCCCGATGCTGGTGCCCTCGAAGATCACCATGGGGGTGAAGACGGCGCACGGGGTCGACGGGGTGACCTCGAACTTCATCTACGCGGTGCCGGCGGATGCGGACGCGGACTTCGTCTACAACATCGCCAAGTGGCTGAACGAATCCCACGACGCCTACAAGGGCACGCACCCGCTGGCGGCGCGGATGTCGCTGGAGCTGACCCGCGGCTACCTCGACCGCTCGCCGATCCCGGTGCACGAGGGCACGGTGCGCTACCTGCGCGAGATCGGCCAGTGGACCGAGGCGGACGACGCCTGGAACCAGGCCGCGGCCGAGAAGATGGACGCCTGGGTCGCCGCGCGCGAGGCCGCGATGGCCGAGGCGGCCCAGAAGGGCGTGCGCCCCGATTTCCAGGACCCGGAGTTCCTCGGCATCGTCGAGAAGCACACCCAGGGCCTCGAGGGCTTCCGCTCGCGGCTCTGAATGGCGCGGGGGGCCGGGCGGGGACCGTCCTCCGCCCGGCGACCTCCGGTCCCCGGGCCTGCTCGCCCTCCGACGCCCGGCGTCCTGCCGCGCGCGCGGCGGGACGGCCTTCCGTCTCCTGCATCCGGATCGTCTCCCCATGACCGACACCGCCGCCGTCCCCAAGCCGGAGGAGGCGCTGCCGCCCTCCGAGATCACCCGGCTGGGCGAGCTGTTCTCGCCCGTCAGCCTGGTCTTCGTCGCGCTGTGCGTGACGGGGCTGGGGATCGGGCTGTGCTATGCCTTCGGCATCCCCATCGCCGGGCAGAGGCTGCTCGAGGGCCAGTACTACTGGATCTTCATCGGCCTGTTCACCGCAGCGGCCTTCGTGGCGCTGCCCGCGGCGCCGGGCCAGCGCAGGCTGCCGCTCTACGACATCGCCGCCGCGCTGGCGGCGCTGGGGATCAGCCTGTGGTTCTCCTGGCACGCCTGGGACATCCTCCAGATGGGCTGGACCAACATCCCCGCCGGCGTGGCGATGTGGCTCCTGATGCTGGAGGTCGCGCGCCGCTCGGGCGGGCTGCCGTTCCTGCTGGTGGTGGTGCTGCTGGGGCTCTATCCGCTGCTGGCCGACCGCTTCCCGGGCCTGCTGATGGGCATCCCCTACAGCTTCGACCGGATGATCGAGGCGCATGTCTTCCGCGCCGAGGGCATGATGGGCATCACCACCAAGATCGTGGCCGAGATCGTGCTGGGCTTCCTGGTCTTCGCCGGCGTGCTGCTGGCGACCGGGGCGGGGCAGTTCTTCATCGACCTCGCCAACGCCGGTTTCGGCAAGTATCGCGGCGGGCCGGCCAAGGTCTCGATCGTGGCCTCGGGGTTCTTCGGGTCGCTGTCGGGGTCGATCTTCTCGAACATCGCGGGCACCGGCTCGATCACCATCCCCACGATGAAGAAGGTGGGCTATCCGGCCCACTACGCCGCCGCGATCGAGGCCTGCGCCTCGACCGGGGGCGTGGTGATGCCGCCGGTGATGGGGGCCATCGCCTTCGTGATGGCGATCACCATCGGGGTGGACTACGCGACCGTGATGGTGGCCGCGATCCTGCCCTCGCTGCTGTTCTACTTCGGGCTGATGCTGCAGGTGGACGCCTACGCCGCGCGCACCGGGATGCGGGGCGAGGCGGTCAACCGCGGCCCCTCCCTGCGCCAGGTGCTGGTGCGGGGGTGGCCGTATCTGTCGGTGCTGGTCTTCCTGATCTGGGGCCTGCTCTACATGCGGTGGGAGTACTACGCGCCCTGGTACGCCTGCGTGCTGATGATCGCGCTGTCGTTCCTGAACCGCGAGACGATGATGACGCCGCGCCGCCTGTTCGAGACGGCGCGCCAGGTGGGGATCCTGGTCACCCAGACCGCGGCGATCATCCTGCCGATCGCCTTCGTGGTCTCGGCGCTGACCATCACCGGGGTGACCGGGGCGCTGACCTCGGGGCTGGTGGCGATGGGGGGCGGGAACATCTACCTGATCGTGTTCTTCGGGGTGCTGGCCTGCTTCGTGATGGGCATGGCCGGCCTCGCCATCGTGGCCTACATCTTCCTCGCGGTGACGCTGGCGCCGGCGATCATCGAGGTCGGCGGGCTCGACCGGATCGCGGTGCATTTCTTCATCGTCTACTACGCCATGCTCTCGGTGATCACGCCGCCCGTCGGCGCGGCCGCGTTCCTGGCGGCGACCATCGCCGGGGCGAAGCCGATGAAGACCTCGTTCACCGCGATGCGGCTGGGGGTGGTGATCTACTTCGTGCCGCTGTTCTTCCTGTTCCAGCCGGCGCTGGTCCTGCAGGGCGATCTCACGCCCCTGATCTGGGTGCTGCCCTCGATCATCGTGGGGATCATCGTGCTGTCGGGCGGGCTCGAGGGCTGGTTGCTGGGCGTGGGCCGGGTGCGCCCGGCGCTGCGCCTGCCGATGGCGGCGGCGGGCTTCGCCTTCTGCTTCCCCGGCCTCGCCACCACCCTGGCGGGCGGCCTCGCCTCGGCGGCGCTGGCGGCCTGGGTCTGGCGCGACAACCGCCGGCTCGGGCTGGC
>CAXGVP010000226.1:0-6104 GCA_964013055.1 uncultured Albimonas sp. | reverse complement strand
GGCCGATCCGGCCAATGCCGCGACCTACCGGGCCAATGCCGTCGCGGGCC
The DNA here is from genome assembly GCA_964013055.1 of uncultured Albimonas sp. Taxonomy (GTDB): domain Bacteria; phylum Pseudomonadota; class Alphaproteobacteria; order Rhodobacterales; family Rhodobacteraceae; genus Albimonas. Next base: position 6,054 of record CAXGVP010000226.1, on the reverse strand, counting down.
GCGCCGATCTGGAAGCGCTCGAAGCCGAAATCGCCGGCCGTGCGGCGGAGCTGTCCGGCGGCTATGTCAGCTTTCACGACGCCTACCAGTATTTCGAACATCGCTTCGACCTGAATTCGGCCGGCGCGCTTTCGGCCAGCGACGCGACCGATCCCGGCCCGGCACGGCTGGCCGAGCTGCGCGAGGGCCCGCTGGTCTTCCGCCACGAGGCCGCCTAGCCCTGCGGCGAGGCCGGCGAGGTCTCGGGCCACTTCCATCCCAAGGCGCGGCTGCGGGGCGGGGCGCGGCGCTGCTTCGTGCTGTCGCCGCCGCGGCTGATCCTGCCGGCCTTCGGGCGCTACACCGGCGGCCTGGACGTGGGCGCGCCGGCGCTGCGCCGGGCGGCGCCGGCGGGGCTGGCGCTGCTGACCGGCCCGCGCGTGCTGGCCGCGCCGCTGGAGCGGCTGCGGCGCTGACCCAGCGTCCGGCTTGCGGGGCGCCGTGGCGGCGCCTCTAGTGGCGGGCGACGAACAGGGAGGAGCCGGAATGGCCGAATTCGCGCCGCGCAACCCGGACTGGGAGCGCAGCCTCCGCGAGATCTTCGCCTCGAACGCGATGATGCGGCGGCTGGAGATCACGCTCGACGCGATCGCGCCGGGGGCGGTGAGCGTGCGGGCGCCGATCACCGAGCATGTGACCCAGCACCATGGCTACGCCCACGCCGGGCTGGCCTTCACCATGGGCGACAATGCGCAGGGGATGGCGGCGGCGAGCCTGCTGGAGCCGGGCCAGGGGATCGTGACCATCGAAATGAAGATCAACCTGCTGGCGCCGGCGGTCGGCGAGGGCCTGCTCGCCCGCGGCTTCGTCGAGCGCGCCGGGCGGCGGGTGATCGTCACCCGCGGCGAGGTGGTGGCGCTGAGCGAGGGACGCGAGAAGACCGTGGCGCTGATGCTGGGCTCGATGGCGGTGGTCTGAGGGCCGGGCGCCCCGGCCCATGGGCGCCCTGCGGGCGGGCCTGGCTGCGCCGCGCCGGGGGCGGGGGCCGCGCGTCATCCTGAGGGGTTGCGCAGGCGGCGGGCCGCGAGAGGCCCCGGGTCGAGCCCGGGGCGCCCGTGGGGCGGGCGGCGGTGCGGACGACCGGCGCAGGCCCGGGACGGCGGGGCGAGGATGCGCCCGGGAGTGCAGCGGAGCGCGCCTGCCGGCGACGGGGCCCCGCGCGCTCGGGACGGGGAAGACGCGTCGGGCGCCGGGGGCGGGGACAACGCGTCGGGCGCCCGGGGCGGGCGCCGCGCTCCGGGGGCGGGCGACGGGGCGCAGAGCGCCCGGGCGAGGGGTCGGGACGGGCGGCAGGCTGGACGCCCGCGGGTGGGCGTCGGTTCAGCTCTTGCGGTCGGCGGGCGGGTCGGCGCGGGGGTGGTCGTCGTCCTGGAACAGGATGCGGGCGGCGTCGCCCTCCAGGTCGCGATACTGGCCGCGCTTCAGGGACCACAGGAAGGCCGCGAGGCCGAGGCCGCCGAGCACCAGCGAGGCGGGGATGGTGGCCAGAAGGATGGTCATGCGGGACCTCCGGTGGGGGGAGCGGCGGCCTCGGCCGTGCGGCCGGCGCGGCGCATGCGCAGGGCGTTCAGGGTGACCACGATCGAGGAGCCGGACATCGCCAGCGCGGCGATCAGCGGGGTGACGAAGCCGAAGGCCGCCAGCGGCACCGCGCAGGCGTTGTAGAGGGCGGCGAAGGCGAAGTTCTCGAACACCCGGGCCTTGGCGGCGCGGGCGACGTCGAGCGCCACCACCACCGGGTTCAGGCGGGAGCCGGCGAGCGCCATGCCCGCCGCCGCGCGGCTGACGTCCGCGGCGGAGGCGGGCGAGATCGAGGCGGCGGCGGCGGCCAGCGCCGGGGCGTCGTTGATGCCGTCGCCGATCATCAGGACCACGCGGCCCTCGGCGGCCAGCGCCTCCAGCGCGGCGACCTTGTCGGCGGGGGTGGCGCCGGCGCGCCAGTGGGCGATGCCGGCGGCGGCGGCGGCTTTCGCGACGGCCGCCTCGGCGTCGCCGGAGATCAGGCGGACCTCGAGGCCTCGGGACTGGAGTGCGGCGACGGTGGCGGCGGCGTCGGGGCGCAGCGGATCCTCGAAGCCGAAGCGGACGGGGGCGTCCTCGCCCAGGCGCAGCCAGACTGCGGAGCCGTCGGAGGCGGCTGCCTCGGCCCCGCACCAGTCGGCGCGGCCGAGGCGGGCGGGGCGGCCGGCGATCTCGCCCTCGACGCCGCAGCCGGGAACCTCTTTCAGGGCGGTCGCGGGGGCGGCGGGGAGATCGCGGGCTTCCGCGGCGGCGGCCAGCGCCTTTGAGAACGGGTGGCGGGAGACCTGGGCCAGGGCGCGGGCGGCGGACCAGAGGGCGGGGGCCTCGGGCGCCTCGACCAGGGTGGGCTCGCCGGTGGTCAGGGTGCCGGTCTTGTCGAAGACGGCGACGTCGACGTCGGCGAGACGCTCGAGGGCTGCGCCATCCTTGAGGAAGATGCCGGCGCGGAACAGGCGCCCGCCCGCGGCGGCGTGGACCGCGGGGGCGGCGAGGCCCAGCGCGCAGGGGCAGGTGATGATCAGGACCGCGGCGGCGATCAGCACGGCGTCCGACAGGGCGGCGCCGGCCAGCAGCCAGCCGACGAAGGTGACCAGGGCGGCCAGGTGCACGATGGGGACGTAGAGCTTGGCGGCCCGCAGCGCCCAGTCGACGTAGCGGGTGCGGGCGCCCTCTGCGGCCTGGATCATCCGGGCGATGCCGGCGAGCGCGGTGTCGTCGCCGGTGGCGGTCGCCTCGACCAGCAGGGGGGCCGAGAGGTTCAACACTCCGGCGTGGATCTCGGCGCCGACGGCGGCGGGCTCGGGCCGGCTCTCGCCGGTGATCATCGAGCGGTCGAGGTCGGAGGCGCCCTCGATCACGCGGCCGTCGGCGGGGGCGCGCTCTCCGGCGGCGACCTCGACCAGGTCGCCGGGGCGCAGATCCTCGACGGCGACGACGCGGCGGACGCCCTGCGTCACCACGGTGGCGGAGTGGGCCTGCAGCCCGCCGAGCTCGGCGGCGGCGAGGCGGGCGTGGCGCCGCGCGCCGTGGTCCAGGACCCGGCCCAGCAGCAGGAAGAAACAGAGGGAGACGGCGGCGTCGAAATAGGCGTGCGCCCCGCCCTCGGCCACCTCGAACAGGCTGACGGCGCCGGCGAGGATCAGGGCCAGCGAAATCGGCACGTCCATGTTGACGTGGCCGTGGCGCAGCACGCCCAGCGCCGAGCGGAAGAAGGGCATCCCCGCGAAGACCGTGGCGGGCAGCGCGATCAGGGCCGAGACCCAGTGCAGCAGGTCCCGCGTGGCGTCCGAGGCCCCGGACCACACCGCCACCGACAGCAGCATCACGTTCATCGCCGCGAAGCCGGCGACGGCGAGGCGGGCGAGCAGGTCGCGCCCCTCGCCGTCGCGCTCGGCGTCATGCATGGCGCGGGCGTCGAAGGGGCGGGCGGGGTAGCCCAGATGCGACAGCGCCTCGACCACGTCCTCGGGCTGGGCCTGCGCGGGGTCGAAGGTGGCGGAGACGCGGCGCAGGGACAGGTTCACGCGGGCGGAGCGCAGGCCGGGGGCCCTGGGCAGGGCCTCCTCGATGCGCTGGATGCAGGCGGCGCAGTGGACGCCGGGGACCAGCAGGTCGAGGCGCTTGAGGCCGTCGCCTGCGTCGGAGACGAAGCGCGCCAGCCCGCCGGTGCGCGCGAAGCTGGCGGCGGCGCCGGTGGGGCAGCAGGCGCCCGGCGTCGACCATTCCGGCTGGCCGGGGGCGACGCCGGAGGGGGCGCCGGGGAGGGGTTCGGCGAGGCTCACCCGTCCCCCCCGGGCAGGGCGTTCTCGGTCGAGACGTAGATCTCGTCGGTGATGTGGTAGCGGTCGTCGCCGCGGCGGGCATCGATCTCGACCCGCCACATGCCGGCCGAGAGCGGCAGGCGGGTGGCGTAGGCGCCGCGCAGGCCGGGCTCGGGGGCGAGGCCCAGCTCGCGGTCCTGCTGGAGGGTGGCGGGGCGGCCGATCACGGCGGTGACGGCGAGCCCGTCGAGCGGGTCGCCGTCGGGGCCGGCGATGCGCACGGTCAGGGCGCCGTCCTCGTAGTCGGAGGCGAAGCGCCAGCCCAGCGCCCGCTCGGCCTTCAGCTCGGCGTCGAAGTTCTGCGCCTCGGCATAGGCGTTGTCGGAGACGAGGCCGGGGAAGCCGCCCACGGCCAGCGTCGCCATGGTCACGTTGACCGCGATGATCACGCCGAAGAAGGCCACCGCGATCATCAGCACCTTGCGTCCGGTCAGCTCGCGGGCCGGCTTGCGGGGAGAGGGAGGGGTCACTTGCGTCGCTCCGTCAGGGCCAGGGGGAAGGGGGCGGGGGCGGTCACGGCCCCCAGTCCCCCGGCTCGGGCGCGAGGAAGAAGGTGTCGACGGCCACGCGCTCGCGGGTCTGCTGGTCCTCGATCCAGATCTCGACCTCGGCGCGCTCGGTCGGGCGGGCGAAGGGGAGGGTGGTCAGGAACAGGCGCATCTGGCGCAGCTTGTCGGCCTCGACCTCGAACTCCAGCCACTCGAGCCCCTGGATCTCGGCCTGCAGGGGCAAGTCGGAGCGGAACGAGAGGATGAAATCGTGCGGCTCCTGGTTCTGGTTGGCGACCTTGATGGTGTAGCCGTTGCGGATCGAGCCGTCGGAGAGGACCACGAAGGTCGGGTTGCGGTCGCGCGCCACGGTCAGGTCGATCGAGTCGCGCATGAACAGCGAGACCATCATCCCCACCCCGATCGCCGACCACATCACGAAATAGAGGATCGTGCGTGGCCGCAGGATCCGCTTCGACAGGGGGATGGGGGCCGCGCCCTGGGTCTCGATCGCCTCGTCCTGGAGGGTGACGTAGTCGATCAGGCCGCGGGGCTTGCCGACCTTGGCCATCACGTCGTCGCAGGCGTCGATGCACAGCGCGCAGGTGATGCAGGCCAGCTGCTGGCCGTCGCGGATGTCGATGCCCATCGGGCAGACCGCCACGCAGGCGTTGCAGTCGATGCAGTCGCCCAGGCCCGCCTCGGCGTTCTTCTTGCGGTGCTTGCCGCGCGGCTCGCCCCGCCAGGAGCGGTAGCCCACGGTGATGGTCTTGTCGTCCATCATCGCCGCCTGGATGCGGGGCCAGGGGCACATGTAGATGCACACCTGCTCGCGCATGAAGCCGCCGAAGACGAAGGTGGTGGCGGTCAGCAGGCCGACCGAGGCGTAGGCCACGAAGGGCGCGTCGCCGGTGAACAGGTCCCCCAGCAGGGTCGGCGCGTCGGCGAAGTAGAACACCCAGGCGCCGCCGGTGGCGACCGCGATCAGCAGCCAGACCAGCCACTTGGTCGCGCGCAGGCGGGCCTTGCGGCCGTCCCACTTCTGCTGGTGCAGCCGGATGCGGGCGTTGCGGTCGCCCTCGATCCAGCGCTCGACGGTGATGAACAGGTCGGTCCACACCGTCTGCGGGCAGGTGTAGCCGCACCAGACCCGGCCGAGCGCCGAGGTGAACAGGAACAGGCCGAGGCCCGCCATGATCAGCAGGCCCGCGACGTAGATGAACTGCTGGGGCCAGATCTCGATCCAGAAGAAGAAGAACCGGCGGTTGGCGAGGTCGACCAGCACCGCCTGGTCGGGCATCGCAGGCCCGCGGTCCCAGCGGATCCACGGGGTCAGGTAGTAGATCGCCAGGGTCACGCCCATGATCCACCACTTGAGCGTGCGGAAGGTTCCCTTCACGCGGCGCGGGAAGATCGGAATGCGGGCGGCGTAGAGAGACTGGCCCTGGTTGGAGTCCTGGATGCTCATCTTTCGCCTCGAAACGATTTCGTCCGGGCCCTCATGCGCCCCGGGGGCGGGCGGAACCTTGACGCAGGTCAACGCCGGATGCGGCGTCCTGTCCGCGGACGCCCTCCCGGTCCCATATATCACGGAACCGTGATGTGTTTGCGGCGGCGCCGGGCGACCGGTGCGCGAGGCGCCCGGCGGCGATTCTCCTCTATGATGTGGGCGGATGCGCGGCTGG
>CAXGVP010000225.1:0-6107 GCA_964013055.1 uncultured Albimonas sp. | reverse complement strand
CCGACCTGGAGCACGCCGCCCCGGTCGATCCAGGCGATGGAGCCGCCGCCGGCCCCGATCGTGTGCACGTCGATCATCGGCAGGCGCAGGGGGATGCGGAAGTCGAGCTCGGTGGTCTCTGCAATCCTCGGCGCGCCCTTCACCACCACCGCGACGTCGTAGGAGGTGCCGCCCATGTCGCCGGTGATGACGTTTTCGAACCCCGCCTCGGCCGCGATCCGCGCCGCGGCGGTGACCCCGGCCGAGGGGCCGGAGCGCACGATGTTCGCGGCCTTGGTCGGCAGCTGCGACAGCGGCGCCAGCCCGCCGTTCGACTGCATCACCAGGGTCTGGCGGTCGAAGCCGATCTCCTCCAGCCGCCGGGTCAGGCTGCGGGCGTAGCGGGAGACCAGCGGCTGCAGGTAGCCCTGCACGGCGGCGGTCGAGGTCCGCTCGAACTCGCAGTACTCGCGCACCACGTCGGTGGCGAGCACCACCTCCCAGTCGGGGTCGGCGTCGCGCAGGATCTCGCGGGCGCGATGCTCGTGGGCGGGGTTGGCGTAGGCGTGGAGGAAGGCGACGACGACCGCCTCGACCCCCTCGTCGGCCAGCGCGCGGGCGAGCTCGCCCAGCGCCGCCTCGTCCAGCGGGACCAGAACCTGGCCGCGATGGTCGAGCCGCTCGGCGATCTCCCAGCGCATCAGGCGGGGGATCAGGGGGACATGGGCGCCGGTCAGGCCGTACATGCGCTGGCGGTCGCGGCGGCCCAGCTCCAGCACGTCGCGGAAGCCCTGGGTGGTGATCAGGGCGCAGCGGGCGCCCTTGCGCTCGATCACCGCGTTGGTGGCGATGGTGGTGCCGTGCAGGATCAGCTCCAGCGCGGCGGGGTCGACCTCGGCCGCGCGCAGGGCGTCGACCAGGCCCCGGCTTGGGTCGTCCGGGGTGGACGGAACCTTCAGGACCCGCGGCGCCGCGCCGGGCGCGCCGGCGTGGAACAGGTCGGTGAAGGTGCCGCCGACATCGATGCCGACGATTCCGCTCATGGCGTCTCTCCCCTACGGCGTCCTGTCGCGCCGCCTCGCGGGCGGTCGCCGGCGCGCCTGTCCTGGTTGCGGCCGTCGGCGCGCGGGCGCCGCGGCCGGATCTCAGGCCGTCCGCTCCGCGCGGGCGGCGATCTCGGCCAGCACCGCCTCGGTGTCGGCGCCGAGCTTTCGGCTCGGGGCCAGCGGGCGCGCCTCGACGCCCGCGAAGCGCAGGGGCGAGGCCATCAGCACCACGCGCCCGAACTCCGGATGCTCCTCCCAGCGGAGCGAGCCGCGGGCGTGCATGTTGGGGTCGTCCATGACCTCCTCGAGGTCGCGCACCGGGGCGCAGGGGACGCGGGCGGCCATCAGGGCCTGGAACGCCTCTTCCTTGGGGCGCTTGCCGGTCCAGTCGGCGACCAGCGCGTCGATCTCGTCGATCCGCTCGACCCGGTCCTTGAGCGAGGCGTAGCGCGGATCGTCGACCAGGTCCGGCCGGCCCATCACCTTCGCCAGGTTCTGCCAGTGCGCGTCGCGCACGCAGATGATCGCGAGCCACCCGTCCGAGGTCGGGTAGACGTTGTAGGGCGCCTCGGCGAGCCCGCCGTGACGGTTGCCGGTGCGCGGGGGCGGCGCGTCCTCGCGCCCCTGCATCCCCCAGGCCATGCCCAGCGAGGAGGCGAGCGCGGGATAGACCGCGTCCTGCATGGTCACATGCACCTGGCGCGCGACGCCGGTGCGCTCCCGCTCGAACAGCGCGGTGGCGATGGCGGAGAAAAGATGCGTGCCGGCGAAGAAATCGCACAGCGCCGGCCCCGCCTTCACCGGCGGGCGGTCGGGAAAGCCGGTGGTCGCCATCACCCCGCACATCGCCTGCATGGTCAGGTCCATGGCCGGGTACTCGCGATAGGGCCCGTCCGTGCCGAAGCCCGAGGAAGAGGCGTAGATCAGCCGCGGGTTCATCTCCCGCAGCCGCTCGGCGCCCAGACCCAGGCGCTCCATCACGCCCGGCGCGAAGTTCTCCACCAGCACGTCGGCCTCGCGCGCCAGCGCCTCCAGCGCCGCCTTGCCTTCGGGGTCCTTGAGGTTCAGCACCACCGAGCGCTTGCCCCCGTTGAGCATCGCGAAGGGCAGCGCCGCGCCGCCCACCACGCCGCGGCGGCGCAGGGACTCGCCGCCCTCGGGCTCGACCTTGATCACCTCGGCGCCGGCCGAGGCCATCAGGAAGGTCGCGTAGGGGCCGTTGTAGATCTGGCTGAGGTCGACGACCTTGACGCCGGCCATCGGCCCCTGGGCGGGGGGGACGGGCGCGGTCATTCCTCGCCTCCCGCTCGCACGCGCCTGCGGAAGTCGCCCCAGACGTTCACCGGCCACATGTCCTGATCCTCGCCATGGCCCGGCTTGCCGTTGATCGACCAGGCGATCAGCCCGTTGGAGTCGATGAAGGAGTGGCGGTTGATGGTGATCGAGCTCAGCCGCTCCCCCTCCGCCAGCATCTCGCGGCCGAGGTGGTCCTTCGCCTCGATCACGATCTTCGACACGTAGCCATGCTCGGGGTCGCGCTCGACGATGCGGCGGCCCTCGACGATGTCGCCCAGTTCGCCGTCCAGGGTCTGGAAGCCGTAGGCGAGCTCCCCCGAGGGATCGTTCCACTTGGTCGTGCACAGGAAGCAGTCGTCGGGCGAGGCGATCCCGGAGACATAGGCGCTCTTGCCCGGGCGATGCTCGGGGCGCGGGCCCCAGGAGCGGTCGCGCATCGAGTGGCAGTCGATCTCGATCCGCTCCCCGTCCAGCACGATATGGCCGCGGGCGCGCATGAACTGGTCGAAATGGGTGAGGTTCTTGAACGACGAGTTCGGCTTGCGCAGCGCGCGCGGCGCCATCACGGCCTCGTAGTCCAGGTCGACCGTCAGGCGGCCGTCCTCGTCCTCGAAGCCCAGGTGGTAGCGGGTCAGCGGCTCCAGCGTCCTGATCGTCACCCCGGTGCGCAAGGTGGTGTCGCTCAGGTCGCCCTGCGGCATCGGCATGACGGTGTAGTTGCGGTAGTAGCGCGTCTCCCACGGGATATGCGCGCTGTCGTCCCAGACCCAGACGCCGCCGGAGTTCACCCCGATGTTGGGGCGGAACATCGAATAGAGCCAGCCGCCCAGCTTGCGCTCCGGCGCGCAGAAGGAGAACCAGGCGGTCTCGGTCATCCACCAGCGGTCGCCCATGACGTCGGTGTGGAAGCCGTCGTCCTTCGCGGTGAAGTCCGGCTTGTCGGCGAGGGCTTGGTCGTGGGGCATGAGGGGCTCCGTCACAGGGCGTTCGGCAGGTCGGGCGGCAGGTCGGGCGGCAGGTCGGGAAAGCCGCGGCGGGCCATCCCGCCGGAGGCGAGCGCGGCCAGCTGCGCGTCCCAGGCGGCGGCGGCGGCGAAATAGGGCAGCGCCTGCGCGAAGCGCACGCGGCCCGTGGCGTGGAGGGCGAGCAGCTCCGCCTCGCCGGCGGAGACGGCCTCGGGCGCGTCGCCCAGGATCGCGGCAAGGGCGGCGCGCTTGCGCGCCTCGACGGCCGGGCCGAGGCGGTCCACCTCGCGCAGGTATTTCAGCACCCGGGCGGCGTTCTTGGCGGCGGAGACGGCCTCCGCGTCCTCCACCCGCCCGGCGATGCGCGCGCGCAGGTCGTCGATGACGCCGTCGTGGAAGGCGGTCTGCGGGGTGTCGGGCGCCTCGATCCACGGCGGAGGCGTCAGCTCCAGCCCGGACGCCTCCGCCAGCGCCCCCGCCAGCAGCCGGCGGTTCAACGCCCGCGAGAGGATCGAGGCGCCGGGCTCTCCGGTCACGTTGCGATGGCGGATGATCACCACGCGCGTCGTGACGAACACCCGGTGGTAGAGGATCCGCGAAAGATCCAGCGCCGCCCCGCCGGCGGCGGCGTAGTCGCGCACCCGGCCCGCGAAATCCGGCGTCGGCTCCATCACCGAGCGCATCGAGTACCAGGCCAGGTCCTCCATCGGATCGCCGGCATGGGCCAGCTCCCAGTCCAGCAGCGCGGTCATGCGGCCGTCCTGGAACAGGAAGTTGCCGGGGCCCGCGTCGCCATGGACGATGACGGGGGCGCCCGGGGTCTCGGGCAGGCGGTCTTCCAGCCAGCCCAGCGCCAGTTCGGTCAGCGGATCGCGCCGGTCCGTCTCGGCATACATGCCGCGCCAGATCTCGAGCTCCCGCGCCACGCAGGCGCGCATGTCCCCCGCCGGCGCCACGTCCGCCCCCGCGAGCCGGTCGCCCGGCAGGGCGTGCAGGCGGGCCAGCGCGGCGACGAAATCCTTCGCCACCGACATCTTCTCCGCGTCCGGGCCGATGCGCCGGTAGTCGGCGCGGCCCGGCGCGCGCTCGGTCAGGATCGCCTCGTGGCGGTCGTGCTCGGCCAGCAGCCGCGGCGCCGGCACTTCGGTCCCGTCGAGCGCGCGGTAGACCTGAGCCTCGCGGCGGACGGTGTAGGGCTCCCCGCTCGGCGGGCGCGGCGGGGCGTAGCGCAGGTAGAGCGGCTGCCGCCCGTCCGCGGTCTCGACGTCCACCGCCCAGGAGCGGCAGCGGTTGCCGCCCGAGATCTGGGCGCAGCCCGCAAGGCGCCCGCCCGCCGCCTCGGCGGCCCAGGCGGTCAGCGCCTCGGTCGTCGCGGCCGGCGGCAGGGCGGCCGCCTCGGGCGCGGGCTCTGCGGCGGGGGTTCGGTTTGCGGCGGGGAACGTCACGGATCGGCGGCTCCTGTCTTCGCGATCACCATGGAGCGAGTCGGCGGCCGCGCGCAAGTCAATTGTTTGACCTTTAGCTTGGCCTGCCATTAAACCATTCGTAGACCGCCGTTCCCGCCCGCCGACTCAGGGCCTCGTCCGCCATGGAGACCGCATGTCCACGCCCCCGCCTCCCCCCCGGAGCCCGGCGCTCCTGCGCGTCCGCCCCCTGTCCGCCGCGCGGTTCCCCGGGCTGTTCTCGGCGGGAGAACGCCTGTTCCTGCCCGGCTCGGCCGCCGAGGTTCCGGCCCTGCTCGAGGCGCTCCACGCGCAGGGCGGCCCGGCGCTGCGGATAACCTCCAGCTTCGTGCCGGGCATCAACCCGACGCCGCTGGGCCGGCTGCCGCCGGGCACGGAGTATTCCGCGCTCTTCGCGACGGCCGATGCGCCGGGCGACCAGGCGCGCGGGGCGTTGCGGCACCTGCCGATGTCCTACGGCGCGGCCGCGCGGTGGCTCGGCCAGGTCGCGCGCTTCGACGCCTGCGTGATGACGGTCGCGCCGCCGGACGCCGCCGGCCGCTGTTCGCTGGGGCTGGCGGTGGAGTTCGCGCCGCTGGCGCGGCGGCGCTCCTCCCGGCTGATCCTGGTGGTGAACCCGGCGATGCCCTCGATCCCCGGCGCGGCCTCCGTCGCGCTCGACGAGGCGGACGCGGTGATCGAGGCGGAGGCGCCGCCGCGGGAATACGACGTCGGCGCCCCCTCCCCCGCCGCGACCGCCATCGCCGAGCGGATCGCCACGCTGGTGGACGACGGGGCCGCGATCCAGATCGGGCTCGGCAAGGCGCCCGACGCGCTGATGAACCTGCTGACCGACCGGCGGAACCTGCGGCTGCACTCCGGCATGCTCTCCGACGGCGCCCGGCGGCTGGTCGAGGCCGGCGCCCTCGCCCCCGGTCATCGCCCGGTCAGCTGCGTCCATGTCGGCACGCGGGGCTATTACGACTGGCTCGCGGGCCGGGACGGCTTCGACGTGGTCGACTGCGAGGCGACGCATACCCCCCAGGCGCTGGCCCGCGTGCCCGGCCTGGTCGCGGTGAACTCGGCGCTGGAGGTGGACCTCTTCGGCCAGGCCAACCTGGAGCTGCTGGGCGCCCGCGCCATCAGCGGCGTCGGCGGCGCCCCCGATTTCGCCCGCGCCGCGGCGCTGGATCCCGCGAGCGTCAGCGTCGTCGCCCTGCCCGCCGCCTCCGGCCGCGGCGCGGTCTCGCGCATCGTGCCGCGGCTCTCGGGCCTCGCCTCGCTGCCCCGCGGCGACGTGGAGGTGGTCATCACCGAGCACGGCCTGGCGGACCTGCGCGGCCTCTCGACCGTCGAGCGGGCCGAGCGGCTGATCGAGG
>CAXGVP010000224.1:0-6113 GCA_964013055.1 uncultured Albimonas sp. | reverse complement strand
CCCGCCGCCCCACCGGAGACCGGCCGCCGTCGGAGGTGGGGAAGGAGATGAAGTGCTCCTCCACCCCGAAGAAGGAGGCGTAGGGGCGGGCCAGCTTCTCGGTGCGCACGCCGTCGCGGGCGAAGTCCACGCCGGGGAAGGCGGCGGAGGGGGCCCGGCCAGCGCGGGCGCGGGCGGCGGCGCGGGCCTTGAGGCCGGGCCAGAGGGTCAGGTCCGACCAGTCCACCCCGGCCTCGTGGAGGTGCATGATCTCATGGGCGCATTCGATCAGCAGGTCGCGGTCGGCGGCGGGCCAGTCCTCGAACCGCCAGGGGCCGGCGGGGGTGGTGGGGCCCTTGGGGAAGCAGACCAGGGCTTCGACGCGCTGGTCGCCGGCCAGCACCGGCAGGGGGCGCAGCTCGTATTCCTCGTCGTCCTCGAAGAACAGCACGCGGGCGACCTCGGCCTCGGTCAGGTCGCGGGCGAGGTCGCCGGGGGCGGAAGCGGTGGCCGCGGGGACCACGCAGGGAAAGTTCTCGCCGGCGACCTGGCGCAGGGCGTGGCCCGGCAGCGTCGCGGGGACGAGGGCGAGCCGCTCCTGCGGGCGGCCGAGCACCACCGACAGCAGCTCCGGGTCGCGCAACGACCCGTAGAAGAACACCGCCCTGCCGGCCATCGCCATCCTCCGTCCCTGCCCCGGGGCCTCGCCCCGACCTGCCCGGGGTCCTGCCCCGCTCTGCGCCGACCGCTCCCACCAGGCGGGAGATCCGGAAAATGATGCGCCGCGGTGAACCGAGCCGCGCGGGGGCACGTATCACAAGGCGAACAGGAATGCAGGCCGCGCCGGGGTCGGAGCGGGCTCCTGTCGCAGGCCGGGGCCTTCAAAGGGGGTCGCGGGCGTGGCAGGACCCGGGTTGACACGGCGGGGACGCTGCGCCGCCGCGGGGTCCCGAACGGGGTCCGCGGCGCGGACCCGAGGATTGGATGACGGGGCGCCGCCTTCCGGGGCGCGCCTCGCTTACGGACGATGCGATGATGCAAAGCCTGCCCGATGATGCGCTGCTGGCGGAATACGCCGCCGGATCCCTGCCGGCCGGACTGTCCCTGCTGGTCGCCTCGCAGCTGACCTTCAACCCGCGGGGCCGCCGCCGCGTGGCCGAGCTGGAGCGGCTGGGCGGCGCCCTGCTGGCCCGCGATCCCGCCGGCGCGGCCGAGGCCGCGGCGGGTCCGCCCTCGCTCGACGCGATGCTGGCGCGGCTGGACCGCGAGGGGCCGAGGGCCGAGGGGCCGCGGCCCGCGCTCCCCGTCCCCGATGCGGGCAACCCGTTCCCCGCGCCGCTGCGCGCGGTGCTGGGCGAGGGCCCGGGCGCGACCCCCGACGGCGTCGCCTGGAAGCGGCTGCTGCCGGGCCTGTCGGAGCATGTGATCGAGGGCTTCGGGGACGAGCACGAGGAGGTCTCGCTGCTGCGGGCCCGCCCCGGCGCCCCGATCTTCGCCCACACCCACACCGGGGTCGAGACGACGCTGGTGCTGTGCGGGCTGATGGAGGACCGCGGCCGCACGCTGGGCCGCGGCGACGTGGCGATCGCCACCGACGACGACGATCACCGCCCCCGCATCGTCGGGGACGAGACCTGCATCTGTCTGGTGGTGATGACCGGCGAAATGCGTTTCACCGGTCGCCTGTCGCGGGTGCTGAACTACCTGTCCTGAGGCCGCGGGGCCGTCGCGCCCCCCGGGCCGTCTTCACATCGAACGGAGGTCGCCATGACCCGCCGAACGACCCCGCGCGCCCTGCGGCGCGCGCCGACGTCCCCTGCCCTGCCCCGCCGCGCCGTGCTGCGGGGCGGGCTGGCGGGGGGGCTTGCCGCCGCGATGCCCGCCGGCCTGGCCCTGCCCGCCTTCGCCGCCGACGGCGCCTCGCGCGAGTTCGAGGTGCTGCGCGACGGCGCCCCGATCGGCCGTCAGATCACCACCGTCTCGCGCCAGGGCGAGGCGCTGGAGGTGACGGTGCGCGTGCGCCTGCTGGTGAAGGTGCTGGGCATCGGCGCCTACCGCTACGAGCTCGACAGCCGGGAGCGGTGGGAGGGCGGCCGCCTGGTCTCGCTGGAGGGCGAGACCAACGACGATGGCGAGGCGCAGGTGGCGCGGGTGCGGCGCGAGGGGGAGCGGCTGATCTCCTCGGGCTCGTGGTCGGGCGAGATCCCCGACGACGCGGCCACCACCACCTACTGGACGCCCGCCTTCCTGCAGCGCGGGACCTGGATCAGCACCCAGACCGGGCGGCCGCTGTCGGTGGCGGTCGCGCAGGCGGGGGCGGCGGAGATCCCCGGCCCCGACGGCCCGCTGGGGGTGGAGCGGTGGCAGGTCTCGGGCGACATCGACCTGGCGCTGTTCTACGACGCCCGGGGCGAGTGGATGGGCAGCGCCTTCGACGCCGGCGGCGAGACCGCCCGCTTCCGCGCGCTGAGCGGGGCGCCGGCGCTGGCGCCGCTGTGGGGCTGAGGGCATGAACGTCTTCGACCAGGTGAAGCGGCCCGGGGACGGGGCGGTCTGGATCACCGGCGCCTCGGGCGGCATCGGGCGGGCGCTGACGCTGGAGCTCGCTTCCCGCGGGTGGACGGTGCACGCCACCGCCCGCTCGGCCGAGAAGCTGGAGGCGCTGGCGGTGATCGCCGGGCCCGGCCGGGTGATCCCGCGGCCGGCGGACGTGACGGACCCCGACGCGATGGTCCGCATTGTGGCGGAGATCGAGGCCGAAGGCCCGCTGGCGCTGGCGATCTTCAATGCCGGCGTCTACCTGCCGATGCGCGCGCAGGAATTCGACGCGGCGAAGGCGCGGGCGACCTTCGACGTGAACCTGGGGGGCGTGGTCAACGCGCTGGACCCGGCGATGAAGGCGATGATCGCGCGCGGCTCGGGACATCTCGCGATCACCGCCTCGGTGGCGGGGTTCGGCGGGCTGCCGCAGGCCGCCGCCTATTCGGCCACCAAGGCCGGGCTGATCGCGATGGCCGAGAGCCTGGCGCTGGACCTGATCGACCTCGGGGTGCGCATCTCGGTGATCAACCCCGGCTTCGTCGAAACCGAGGCGACCTCGGTCAACGACTTCGAGATGCCGTTCCTGATGCAGCCCGAGGAGGCGGCCCGGCGCATCGCCGACGGCCTCGCCCGCCCGGGGTTCGAGATCGCCTTCCCCCGCCGTTTCGCCTGGTTCCTTCGGATCCTGAACCGGCTGCCCAACCAGCTCTACTTCAAGGCCTGGCGCCGTTTGACGGCCTGAGCCGTGCCCGGCCTTCGGCCGGGTCCGCCGCGTCGACCGCTGCGCCGGCGGCAAGGCCCCGCCCGCGGCGGAAGGCGACCGTCGCGCCCGGGGCGAGGCGCGCCCGAAGGGCGCCGCGGCGCTCGCGGCCCGGGGCGCCCGCCAGGCGCCGTCGCGCCTGCGGCGAGGCATTCGCGCTCCGCCCCGTCGCGCCCGGGACGGCTCCCGCCCCCCGCGCAACGCCTCTCCCCCGCCGCGCGCCCGCCGCCAGCCCCGGGCGCAGCCGCCGACGCGGCGCCGGCGAAGCCGGCCGGCCCGCAGGGCCGCCCCCGGTCCCGACGCCCGCCACGCGCCCCGACGCCCGACCCGCGCCGCGAGCCCGCCCTCGCCAGACGCGCAACAGTCGACGCGGCGCTCCCGCGCTCGCCCCCCGTCCGAAGCTCCGCCGCCCGAACCACCACCGCCCCGGGGCCCGCGGGCCGCACGCGCCCCCCTCGCCATGCGCCGCGAGCGGGACCTGCCCGCCCTCGCGACGCCCGACGCGGCGCCCGCGCAGCGGCTTCGCCCGAAGGGCGCCCGGCGCAGGTTCAGGGGTCGTGCCGGCTCTTCTCGAAAGCGGCCTGCTGGTCGGGCGAGGCCTCGGCCTGGTGCTGCGCACGCCAGTCCTCGTAGGGCATGCCGTAGACGATCTCGCGGCCCTCGTCCTTCGACATCTCCAGCCCCCGCTCGGCGGCGGCCTCCTGGTACCAGCGGCTCAGGCAGTTGCGGCAGAAGCCGGCGAGGTTCATCAGGTCGATGTTCTGCACGTCCGTCCGCTCGCGCAGATGGTCGCGCAGGCGGCGGAAGGCGGCGGCTTCGAGCTCGGTCCGGGTGGCGTCGTCCATGGGATCCTCCTGAGGCGCCGCGGCGGTCTCCCCGATCTAGGCGCCCGCACGCATCCGGTCCAGCGCCCGCACCAGGATCGGCGCCAGCCGCTCCGCCCAGATCGCCTCGCCTTCGGCATCCGCGATCAGGTCGTTGCGCACCTCGATCAGCGCATTCGGCAGACCCCGCAAGGTCCCATGCGTCCACATGCAGTCCCCGGCCAGGGCGCCGGTGTAGGGCTCGTTGTCGCCGATCACCAGGTCCGGCTCCTCGCGCAGGATCTCCATCAGCGGCAGCGGCAGGCGGCCGTCCTCGTCCCACAGCACGCCCACATGCCACGGCCGCGGCGGCCGCCCGCGGAACTGCCTGGTGAACGAATGCATCGAGATCAGCGCCGGCCGCACCCCCTGCGCCTCGGCCCGGTCGATCTGCGCCCGGATCGCCTCGTGATAGGGCCGGTGCCAGGCGTCCAGCCGGGCCCGCGTCTCCGCCTCCCCCACCCCGCGGTTCGCCGGGATCACCGAGCCGTCGTTGAGCTTCATGATCAGCGTCGGGTCGTCCTCGCCCCGGTTCGGATCGATCACCAGCCGCGAGAACGTCGACAGCACCGCCGGGACCCCCAGCCGGGCCGCCAGCCGCAGCGTCAGCCCCCGCGCGCCCACGTCATAGGCGATATGGCGCGCCATGTCCTCGGCCGGCAGGCCCAGGTCGCCGCCGTTCACCTCCACCGGCACCGTGTTGGAGGCGTGATCGCACAGCAGCAGCGCCGAGGGATCGCCGTCGGGATTGACCAGCTCGAAGGCGGGCATGGAGGGCATGGGAACTCCGGTCCGGGGGGAACGCCCGCGAGCATAGGCGCCCGCGCCCGACTGGCAAGGGAAGCGCCGTCGCCCCCTTGACCCCCGCCGCGCGGAGGCGTTCCCTCCCCCCCGAGGAGACCCGATGACCGACGCCCCCCAGGATCCCGCGAAATCCCGCCCCGGCTACGAGGACGACACGGCCGAGCGCCTCGTCGCCCCCGCCGCCCTGCGCAACGCCGGCCCCATCGCGCAGATGCTCGCGGAGGTCCTCGCCGGGGAGGCCGGCCCCCTGCTCGAGATCGGCGCCGGCCCCGGCCAGCACGCGGTGGCGGGGGCCGAGGCGCTGCCCCGCCTCGCCTGGATCCCCTCCGACCCCGACCCGCTGCACCTGCGCTCGATCCGCGCCTGGCGCGCCCACGCGGCCCTGCCGAACCTGGCCGAGCCGATCCGCCTCGACGCGACCGACGACTGGGCCCCGGCGCTGGCGCTGACCCATGGGCCGCTCCGCGCCGTCTTCTGCGCCAACGTGATCCACATCGCGCCGTGGCGCGTGGCCGAGGGCCTGTTCGCCGGCGCCGCCCGCGCCCTGGCCGAGGGCGGCCGCGCGATCCTCTACGGCCCGTTCCTGGAGACCGAGGGAACCGCCCCCTCCAACCTCGCCTTCCACCGTTCCCTGCAGGCGCGCGATCCCGACTGGGGCGTGCGCCCGCTGGCCGACGTGGTGGCGCTGGCGGCGCTGCACGGCCTGACCCTCGAGCGCCGCATCGAGATGCCCGCCAACAACCTCGCCCTCGTCTTCCGACGCTGAGCCGCGCCCGCGCCGGCGCCCGCAACGCGGCGCCGCCCCGGAACGCCGGGTCCGGGCCTCGCGCCGCGGCGCGAGGCGGCGCCGGGCATGGCGCGGGAGGGACCGCAGTGCAGGGCGCGGGAGGGACCGCCGCGCAGGGCGCGGGAGGGACCGCCGCGCAGGGCGCGGGCCGGATCCCGCGACGCGGAGCAGGACTGCGCGCAGGACCCGGCCCAGGTGCAGGCCCGGGCGCAGGGCGCGCCCGCCGGCGAACAGGCGCGCCCCGGGCTCGACCCGGGGCCTCTGCGCCGCCGGCCGCCCGCGCCCCCGTCGCGGGCCTCGCTCCCCCCGCCGTCGCGCCCCGGGCGCATCCCCCCCCATCCCGGCGCACCCTCCGCCCCGGGCCCAGGCCCGCCCGCAG
>CAXGVP010000223.1:0-6113 GCA_964013055.1 uncultured Albimonas sp. | reverse complement strand
CGGAGGCGGCGCGGGCCGCCTGCTTCACGCCCGCCTGCTTGATGCCGGTCTCGAAGAAGCCCACCCGCTCGATCAGCCAGCGGGCCTCGTTCTGCAGGCGTCGGGCGGCGGCCGCGCTCTGCTCGGCCATGGCCGAGTTGCGCTGCGTCGCGTCGTCCATGTGGGACACGGCCTGGCTGGTCTCCTGCACGCCCGAGCTCTGCTCGCGCACCGCGGACGAGATGTCCTCGATGGTGGCGGCGGTGCGGGCGATGCCCTCGGCGATCTCCTCCAGCGCGTCGCCGGTGGACTGCACCAGGCGCACGCCCTCGCCGACATGGCTCGACGAGGCTTCGATCAGCGCCGAGATGTCCTTCGCCGCCTGGCTGGAGCGCTGGGCCAGCGTCCGCACCTCTGCCGCGACGACCGCAAAGCCCTTGCCGGCCTCGCCCGCCCGGGCGGCCTCGACGGCCGCGTTCAGGGCCAGCAGGTTGGTCTGGAAGGCGATCGAGTCGATCACCGAGATGATGTCCGAGATCTTGGCCGAGCTCTCCTCGATCCGGCCCATCGCCGAGACCGCGTTCGACATCACCCCGCGCCCCGCTTCGGCGCGGGAGGCGGCGTCGCGGGCCAGCGTCTCGGCCGAATCTGCGTTGTCGGCGGTGGTCTTCACGTTGGCGGCCATCTCCTCCATCGTCGCCGCCGTCTGCTCGAGCGACGAGGCCTGCGACTCGGTCCGCGACGAGAGGTCGGAGGCGTCGGTGGAGATCGTGTCGGCCGTCTCGCGCATGCCGTCGGCGGAGCGGGCGATGTCGGCGATGGTCTCGGCCAGGCGGGCCACGGCGTTGTTGAGGTTGGTCGCCGCCTCGCCGAAGCGGCCGTCGTGCGTCTCGGTCATGCGGTGGGCGAGCCGGCCGGAGGCCAGCGCCTCGACCATCTTCTCCAGCTCGGAGAAGAAGCCGCCCGACAGGTCGCCCATCTTGTTGATCGACCGGGCCACGAGGCGCGCGAACCGGTCCTCGGCGTCTTCGTCGAGCTTCTTGGTGAAGTCGCCCTTGGCGACGGCCTCCAGCACCTCGTTCACCTGATGCTCGACCGTCAGGGCGGCGGAGCGGTCGCGCCAGGTCACGGCGCGGCCGATCAGGCCGCCCTCGTCGTCGCGCATCTCGACAACCACCAGGCCGTACAGACGGTCGCCGAACTGCAGCAGCGAGGCGCCGCGGCGGTCGGGGTTGATGAATACCGAGGCGTCCGGGTTGAGCATCCGCGCCTCGAGCCCGACGATCGACCGGGCATCCGAGGGCACGCCGGTCATGAAGCGGCGGATCTGGCGGAAGCCTTCCTCCATGGCGGCGTTGGCGAAGACCACCCGCTGATCGGTGTCGAGGATCATCACCATCTCGCTCGACGCGGTCAGCGCGGTGGCGATGCGCCGCGAGGCGACGGAGGCGTGATGGATCTCCGACAGGGCGCGGGCGAGGTCGCCCAGCTCGTCGGCGCGGTCTGCGCCGGGCACCTCGGTCGCGCGGCCGGCCAGCAGGTCGCCCACGGCCTCGGTCATCCGCTGCACGGGCCGCGCGAAGCTGCGCGCCACAAGCCAGCCGAGCGCCAGCGCCACCAGCAGCGCGGGCAGCGAGGCGAGGAAGGCGACCTTCATCTGCTCCCACCGGGCGGCGGCGATGATCGCGGTCGGCTCCTCCGCGACGACCACCCAGCCGAGACCGCCGGCCTCGATCGGATGCACGCTGATCATCGCGCGGCCCGCGAGCACGCCCTGCGTCTCGGTCGCCGATTCGAGCGCGTCCGCGGGCAGGTTCGCCCGGGTGGTGAGGATGTCGTTGACCGGCGTCTTCTCGAGATCCGAGCGCAGCAGCCCGTCGCGGCCCGCGAGATAGAGCGCGGTGTCTTCGCTCAGGCGCACGGTGGACAGGATGAACTGCAGCTCGGCCACCGGCAGCTGCACCGCCAGCACGCCCAGGACGCGGCCGTCGGCCGAGACCGCCGGCGTCGCGGCGAAGGCCGCCGGGGCGCCCGCGCTGGGCGCATAGGCGGAGAAGTCGGTGAAGGCGGTCTCGCCCGGCTTCATGCCGCGGGCCGCCCGGAAGGCTTCCGCGAGGCCGGAGTCGCGCAGCGGTCCGGTCATCAGGTTCTGGCCGAAGTCCGATTCCTTGGCGACCGTGTAGATCACCTCGCCCTCGGTCGAGATCAGGAACAGGTCGTAATAGCTCCGCTCTTCCTGGAAGCCGCGGTAGGTGCGGTGGTGGCGCGAATGGGCGTCGGACCAGTCGGAGCCGTCGCCGGCGTCGTCCAGCTCCGCCCGGCGGCCGACCGGCATCGACGAGCCCGCGCCGTAGAGCCCGGCGACCGTGGCGCCGTCGGAAGCCCAGGGGTTGAGGAAATCCTCGAAGTCGTCGGCGCCGAGTTCGGACCGGCGGACGAAGGCCAGATCGTTCTCGACCTGGCGCAGGTAGGCCTCGACCCGGTGAGCGGCCAGCTGGGCGGTGTCGGTGACCTGACGGCTGGCGCTCGCGCGCAGGGCGCCGTCCGAACGGATCAGCTCCACCGCGCCGACGGCCAGGCCGGTCAGCAGCGCGGCGCCGCCGGCCGCAAGGGTCAGCTTGATCCCGATCGACAGGCCGCCGCGGGCCCGGGTCTTCTCGCTGGTGCTCATCCGGCTCTCCGTTCGCCGTGGCGCGGCCGGTTCCCGGCCGTTGTCGGCGCCGCACGAAGCGGCGCGCGTTCAGGGTCCGCACGGCGGGGATGCCGGCGGGTCAGTCGCAGAGGCCGTCCCGACGCGAGGCCGGGCGGGTCGCGTCAGGCGATGCCGCGGACGGCGCCGAACAGCGATTTCAGGTCCAGCAGCGCCACCATTCCGGATTCGGCGTTGACCAGGCCGTTGATCGCCGACTGGTCCAGGTCCGCCTCCGAGGGGGGGACCGGCCGGATGTCGTCGGAGGCCACGCTGATGATGTCGCTGACGGCGTCGACCAGGACGCCGACGGTCTGCTCGCCGATCCAGACGATCACCACCACATGGGTCTCGGTCGCCTCGGTCAACGGACCGCCGAAGCGGGCGCGCAGGTCATGCACCGGCACGATGGTGCCGCGCAGGTTCAGGACGCCGCGCATGTAGTGCGGCTGGTTGGGCAGGGCCGTGGTCGGGGTCCACTGCTTGATCTCGCGCACCAGCACGATGTCGACGCCATAGGCGCGATCGCCGACCAGGAAGGTCACATACTGCTTCAGGCGGCCGCCCGCAGCCGGCGCTTCCTCGGGCGCCGGAGCGCCGAGCTGGCCGGCCATGCCGTTCCCGGCGGCCTGGCTCTGCATCATGTCGGTCAATGGAAGGTCTCCTGCATCGGGGCCCGCGCGAGCCCGCCCATGGACACGAGCGACGGGACGTCGAGGATCAGCGCCACCCGTCCGTCGCCCAGGATCGTGGCGCCGGAGACGCCCTCGACCCGCTGGAAGTTCGCCTCGAGGCTCTTGAGAACCACCTGGCGCTGGCCGATCAGCTCATCGACCAGCAGCGCCACGAGGCCGCGCGTCTCGGTGTCGACGACGATCGCCATCTCTTCGCGCTTCTCGCTCAGGCCGATGCCCAGCGTGTCGCGCAGGCTGATCAGGCGCAGGTATTCGCCGCGGCGGGCGAGGACCTGGGAGCGGTCGGGCAGCATCTCCACCCGCTCCCCCTCGATGCGCAGCGCCTCCACCACCGAGCTCAGCGGCAGGATGAAGCGCTCGTCGCCCACGCAGACGGTCATGCCGTCCAGAACCGCCAGCGTCAGCGGCAGGGTGATCTGGAACCGCGTGCCCTTGCCCGGGTCGGAGCGCATGTGGATGCGCCCGCCAAGCGCCTGGATCTTCTTCTTCACCACGTCCATGCCGACCCCGCGCCCGGAGACCGAGCTGATCTCCTTCGCGGTCGAGAAGCCGGGGTGGAAGATCAGCTGGTCGATCTCCTCGGGGGGGAGGTTGTCCTCGGGGCCGATCAGGCCGTTCTCGATGGCCTTTTCCATCACCCGCTCGCGGTTCACGCCGCGGCCGTCGTCTTCGACGATGATGATCACGCGCTCGCCGCGGTGCTCGGCGGCGAGGCGGATGGTGCCGGTGCGCGGCTTGCCCAGCTGCTCGCGTTCGTCGGGGCCTTCGAGACCGTGGTCCATCGAGTTGCGCAGCATGTGGGTGAGGGGCTCGGCGAGTTCCTCGATGACGGTGGTGTCGACCTCGGTATGCTCGCCGGCGAGCACCAGTCTCGCCTCCTTGTGGAGCTTTTCGGCGAGGTCGCGGACCACGCGCGGCATCCGGCTGAACACCGATTTCACCGGCTGGGCGCGGATCGCCATCACCGATTCCTGCAGCTCCCGGGTCTGGCGCGACATCGCCTCGACCGAGTGGCCGACCTCCAGCGCCGTGTGGGCGTCGGTCTCCGACAGCTTCTGGGCCAGCACGGCCTGGGTGATCACGATCTCGCCGACCAGGTTCACCAGGCGGTCGATGCGGGTCAGTTCGACGCGCAGCGTCTTGGAGGGGCCGTGGCGGCCGCCCTCCTTGCCCTCGCCGCCCGCGGCGGCGGCCCCGCCGCCGCCTGACGCCGGGGGAGGCGGTGGGGCGGCGGCCGGGACCGCCTCGGGCGTCTCCGCGCCGGGGTCGGCGGCGGGCGCTTCGGGGGGCGCGGCGGCCGCAGCGGGCGCCGCGGGCGGATTGGCGATCCAGGGATCGTCGAACTCCAGCTCCGCGATGTGCTCGTAGACGATGAAGAAGTCGCGCAGCTCTGCGGTCGGTCGGTCGGTCTCGAAGCGCAGGCGCCAGCCGATCGGGCAGCCCTCGGGCGTCAGGTCGGCGAGGGAGGGGAGGTCGCCGAAAGGCTCGGCGGCGACCAGGTCCAGTTCGCGCGCCGCGCGGATCATGCGCAGCGGGTCATGGCCCGCGTTGACGAAATCCTCGTGCGGACGGATCGAGACGGTGACCTCGCGCGGTTCGATCTCCCCGGGCTCCGGCGCGGCGGCGGCGGGGGCCGGCGCGGCGGAGGCGGCGGGGCCGTCGTCCTCTGTTTCGTCCGCCGGGGAGCGGCCGGTCATCTCCTCGAGCTCCTGGCGGACGCGGGCCACCGCGCCCTCGTCGACCGAGGCGCCGTCGCGGGCCTGCTCGATCAGCACCTCCATGATGTCGCCGGCGCGCATCAGCAGGTTCACCACCTCCGAGTTCAGCGCCAGGCGGCCCGAGCGCAGGCCGTCCATCACCGTCTCGAACACATGGGCGAAGCCGATCAGGGCGTCGAAGCCGAAGGCCGCGGCGCCGCCCTTGACCGAGTGGACGGCCCGGAAGGCCGCGTTCACCAGCTCGGGGTCGCGGTCGCCGTCCATCAGGCGGTCGAGCTGCTCCTGCAGGTCGCCCAGCAGTTCCCCGCATTCGGTGAAGAACAGCGCGAGATAGTCTTCGGAGTCGTCCATTCGGTGCTCTCCTGAGCCGGCCGGATTCAGGCCAGGCGGGCGACGAGGCCCAGAATCTGGTCGGGGTCGAAGGGCTTGGTCAGCCAGCCCGTGGCCTTGACCTCGCGGGCGCGGTCCTTGAGCTCCTGAGCCGTCTCGGTGGTGAGCAGCAGGATCGGGAGCGAGCGGCCCTCGGGTTCGCGCCGCGCGGCGGCGATGAACTCGAGGCCGTTCATCTTCGGCATGTTGAGGTCGGTGATCACCAGATCCGGCCGATGCTCGCGCAGCTTGTCGAGCGCCTCGACCCCGTCCTTGGCGGTGAACACCTCGTGGCCGCCACGCTCCAGACAGGCCTTCAGCATGTTCAGAAGCGCACGGGTGTCGTCCACGGCGAGAATGCGGCTCATGCGCGGATCTCCATCTTCATCAGGTCTCCGAAGAGCCCGAGGTCCGAAAACGCGTCCACGAAGGCCGGGGACGGGCTTGTCACGACGGCGGGGGAGCCGGCGTCCGCGCGGGCGCGGGCGGCTGCGACGATGGCGAGCACGTAGGGGGTCGAGACGTTGTCGACCTCCGATGCGTCGAGGGTCAGCGGCGCCCCGGCGGGGGCGGCGCGCAGCCAGGTCAGAAGCTCCTCGGTCTCGTCGTGGCGGGCCCGGCGATGCAGGCCGACGGCAATGTCTTCGTCGACACGCAGGGCGA
>CAXGVP010000222.1:0-6116 GCA_964013055.1 uncultured Albimonas sp. | reverse complement strand
GCGCCGAGGACAGGCTGATGCGCCCCGCGCGGTCAGGCCGGCGGACCGCCCGCCGGGGTCAGGCCGGCAGCTCGGCCGGCTCGCCGTCCACCCGCACCTCGCCGGCCACGTTGTCGACCACCACGTGGCAGTCGTAGAGCGTCAGCGTGGGGCGGGTCCCGAAGCGGCCCTCCATCCAGGCGGGCCACTCGTCGTTGAACCAGGCGTGGGCGTTCTCGGCCGTGTCGAACATGTAGACGCCGCCGCCCCCGGCCTCGCCGTTGAGGTAGTGCTTGGAGATCAGCCCCTTCACCTCCCGGTAGATCGGGGCCGAGGCGAGCCCGCCCTTGATGGCGGCCTCCGCCGGCGGCTTGGGGCTGCGCGGGATCTGCACGAGCGCGATGATCATGGTCGGTATCCTCCCGGGTTGGGACGCGCGGTCTTTCGCCGGCGCGCCTCGGGTCACGGTTGATGCGGGGCCGCGGCCCATGCATGGTGACCGGCCGGAAGGTTGGCTCAAGACGCCAGAGGCTGCAACGCCCGCGAGCCGCCGAAGGGGAGGAGACGACGTGACCGCCTGCATGCACGACCATGCGCAGTGGCCGGGGGGCGAGACCCTGGGCGCCTGCCGCCTGCTGACGCCCCGGACCACGCTCGCGGCCCTGTCGCTGGCGCGCGAGGGTCGGGTGATCGACCTCGGCCAGTCGGTGCAGGCCGACGCGCCGCGGATCCCGCCCAACCAGACGCCCTATGTGATGAGCCTGTCGGCCCGCTCCGCCGCGACACTGAAGGCGCGCCGGGCGATGGGGGTCGAGAACGAGGTCGGCTCGAACCTCGAGCGGGTGGGCATGACCATGCATGTCGGCACCCACATCGACGCGCTGGGCCATTTCACCATCGGCGACCGCATGTTCGGGAACCGCAGCGCCGAGGAGGTGGTCGGCGACCAGGGCCTGGCCGAGCTGGGCGCCGAGCAGATCCCCCCCATCGTCACCCGCGCCCTGGTCATGGATTTTTCCGATCTCGACGGGGGCGCGTTCCTCGAGGCCGGACGCCCGATCGGCGTCGCCGATCTCGAGGCGTGGTGCGCGCGCACCGGCCTCGCGCCGCGCGAGGCCGACGCGGTGCTGCTGCGCACCGGCTGGGGCCGCTTCTACATGACCGACAACGCCCGATACGTGGCGGGGGAACCTGGGCTCGACCTGCCCGCCGCCCGCTGGCTGACCGAGCGCGGCGTGGTCGCCATCGGCGCCGACACCATGGCCGTCGAGGTGCTGCCGGGGACCGGGCATCCCCGCATCCTGATGCCCGTCCACCAGCACTGCCTGGTCGAGGCCGGGGTGCACCTGATCGAGAACCTGGCCCTCGACGCCCTGGCCCGGGGCCCGGCCGAGGTCTGCTTCATCGCCGCCGCCCCGAAATTCACCGGCGCCACCGGGGCGCCCCTGCGCCCGCTGGCGCTGATCTGACGGCCGCAAGGGAGGACCGGATGCAAGCCCACGCAAGGCGCAAGCCATGAACGAGCCTACCTGGGACGCGATCGTCATCGGCAGCGGCTTCGGCGGCTCCATCGCCGCCGCGCGCCTGGCCGAGGCCGGCGCCCGCACCCTGCTGCTGGAGCGGGGCCCGTGGTGGGACACGGTCCCCACCCGCTCGATGGGCATCAAGTCCCGCGCGCCGTTCCCGCGGGGGCTCGGGATGCTGCGCCGCGCGGTGCGCACCCTGAACGGAGGCCGCACCCCCGGCGGCCGGCTGACGCTGAACACGCGCGGCATGCTGGAATTCTTCTGGTCGCCGGGGATGGAGGTGATCTGCTCCTCGGGCGTCGGCGGGGGCAGCCATGTCTACTCCGCCGTGCACCGCCGCCCGGCCGCGCCCGACTACTGGGACGGCCATGTGGAGGGCATCTCCGAAGACAGCATGGCCCCCCACAACGCCGCTTTCCTGGAGCGCATCCAGTCCACGAAGCCCGGCGAGAACAACCGCCCCCCCGGAACCTCGCGCGAGCGGTTCCACAACCACCCGACCGTCGAGCCCGCGATCCCCAGGGTCGACGTGCGCACCGGCTTCCTGCTGCCCGAAGACCCCGACGCCCCGAAGAAGATCACGGACGAGAACGGGGTCGAGCGCTGGGAAAGCGACTACTGGTCCAACGACAACGGGTTCCTCGGCTCCCCCTCCGGCGCCAAGTCGAGCCTCGACATCCGCTATCTCGCCCCCGCGATGAAGAAAGGCCTGGACGTCCGCGACCTGACCGAGGTGCAGACGATCCGCGCCACCGGCGAGGCCGACGCCCGCTACGAGGTCGAGGCCCGCGACCTGCGCCGCGGCCGCCGGACGCGCCTGCGCGCCCGCACGGTGATCGTGGCCGCCGGCACGATGAACACCCTGCGCCTGCTGCTGGCGAGCGTCGAGGCGGGGGCCCTGCCGCCGATCCCCGGCCTCGGGCGCCGCTTCTCGGGCAACGGCGACATGCGCGGCTTCTGGGACCTGAACGAGCCGGGGACGGACCTGACGCTGGGCCTGCCCTCCAAGGGCGGCATCTTCCTGCGCGGGGCGGAGGAGCCGCGCGTCTCCATCGGCCTCAACAACCTGCCCAGCCTCGACCACTGGCCGATCCCGCGCAGGTGGCGCGAGCGGCTCAAGCGCGGCTCGGTGGCCTCGGCGATGGGGGTGGATGCGGCCGACGGGGTGGTGCGGCTGGAGAACGGGCGGCTGAAGATCGACTTCGATCCGTCCAACAGCCCGATCTATGCGCGCGTCTACGAGACCATGCAGCAGCTCGCCCGCGAGGCGGGGGGGACGATGCGCATGGGGCGGCGCCCCTCCTCGGTGCACCCGATGGGCGGCGCCTGCCTGGGCCTGCCCGAGGCGGGCGGCGTGGTCGACGCCGCCGGCCAGATCCATGGCCTGCCGGGCCTGCATGTCGCCGACGCCGCCGCCCTGCCGGCCCCGACCGCGGCCCCTCCCACCCAGTCGATCGCCGCCTGGGCCGAGAACGTCGCCGCCCGCCTCACCGCCTGAGCGCCGCGCCGGCGCCGAGGGCGCCCCGGGCTTGACCCGGGGCCTCCGGCGCAACGGCGGCGAATGGGGCAAGACGGGGCGGTCGTGCGCGACTTCCACATCCGGGACGGTCCCGCCCCCGTGATCCAACGGAGGGCCTGAGGCGGGCTTCGGGCGAGAGGCCCCGGCTCAAGGCCGGGGCGCCCTTCGGGGCGGGGCAGGGCGCCCGGAAGGCGGGGCCTCAGCCCTCGGTGGTCACATGCACCGCCGGCTTGGCGCCGCCGTGCCAGTCGCCGCCGACCGAGCGCTCCACCTGGGCGGCGAGCTGCAGCAGCAGCCCGTCGTTCCCCTGCGCCGCCTGCAGGTGCATGCCCAGCGGCAGGCCGTTGGCGTGGCGGGCCATCGGGATCGACAGGCCCGGCGTGCCGCACAGGTTGTTCAGCGGCGTGTAGGCGAAGAAGCCCCACAGGTTCTCGAACCAGGCCAGCGGCGAGGGCTCGTCGGTGGTGGTCAGGTACTCCGTCGTGCCGATCCGCGGCGTCTCGCGCGCGGTGATCGGGGTCAGGATCACGTCCCAGCTCTCGTAGAACGCGCCGAAGGCGCGCGAGGTCTCGTTGAACGCGTACTGCATGTCCGAGCGCTCGGTGAAGGTCGCGTCCTTGCCCTCCTCCCAGATGCGGATGTTCATCGGCTCGATCAGGTCGGCGGGCGGTTTGTCCAGGCCGCGCGCGCGCAGCAGGTTGTTCACCGTCTGCGCGAACTGGGTGATGTAGCAGGTGGTCTGCGCGGCATAGGCCTTCTCGAGGTCCACCTTGGGCGCCTGCCACTCGACATGGTGGCCCAGGTCCTCGAACACCTTCGCGACGCGCTCCAGCTCGGCGGCGATATGGGGGGTGGCCTTGTAGGGGCCCCACTCATGGCTGACCGCGATCTTCAGGTGCCTGGGGTCGCGCTGGATCATCTCCAGGAACGGGACCTCGGGCTTCCAGTAGGGCATGTACTCCCCGGGCGCGCCGCCGCGGCAGGCGTCCACGAAGGCGGCGGTGTCGCGCACGCTGCGCGTAAGACACCCCTGGGTCGAGACCGGCGCCGCGTAGTCCGAGGCGTAGGGCGCCACCGAGAACGTCCCGCGCGAGCTCTTCAGCCCCACCAGCCCGCAGACCCCCGCGGGGATCCGGATCGAGCCGCCCCCGTCGGTCCCGTGCCCCATCGGGAACACCCCCGCCCCGACCGAGGCCGCCGTGCCCGCCGACGACCCGCACGAGGTGTAGTCGGTGTCCCACGGGTTGCGGGTGACGTAGACCGCCGGGTTCTCGGCGGACGAGCAGCAGCCGAACTCCGGCGTGGTGGTGCGCGCCATGATGTTCAGGCCCGCGGCCTTGATCCTGGTGGTCAGGAAGGCGTCGGACGTCGCCCGGTTGCCGGTCATGAACTTCGAGCCCTGCTCCTGCAGGCGCCCCGCCACCGTCGGCCCGAGGTCCTTCATCGGGAAGGGCGTCCCCGCGAAGACGCCCCCGAGGTCGGTCCCCCCGGCCGAGGCGTCGGCGATCGCGTCCTCGAAGCACTCGATCACGGCCTCGATCCTGGGGTTGGTCAGGGCGGCGCCCGCGGCGGCCTGGGCGGCCAGTTCCTCGGGCGTGACCTCGCCGGCGCGCACCAGCTCGGCCAGGCCCAGACCATCGCGCGCGGACCACTCGTCCCAGCTCAGCACCGTCGTCACGTCGTCTCCAGTCATCGGATAGAGGCGGCCGGAGGCGGTCGCCGGAGGGAAAGGGAGCGCCGATAATGGTCCGGACCACCCCCGAACGGAAGGCCCCCGGCCTGCGTCGAGATGCCGGCGACGCCACGGCAGGCGGAGCGCGGGGCGAGGCCGCCCCGCGCCCGTCCTCGGGGCCGGGGTCGGCGCCCGGCGCGGGTGTCCCGCGGGGGGGCGGGTCAGGCCTCTGCGGCGGGCGTCGCGCAGAGGCCCCGGGTCAAGCCCGGGGCGCCCCTGGGGTTGGCGTGGGGCAGAGGCCCTGGGGCGGGCGCGGGGCGTCCCCTGGGTTCGCGTGGGGCCGAGGGCCCGGGGCGAGCCCGGGGGAGCGCTTGGGGCTGGCGTGGGGAAGAGGCCCCGGGTCCAGCCCGGGGCGCCCCTGGGGCCGGCGTGGGGCAGAGGCCCTGGGGCGGGCGCGGGGCGTCCCCTGGGTTCGCGTGGGGCCGAGGGCCCGGGGCGAGCCCGGGGGAGCGCTTGGGGCTGGCGTGGGGAAGAGGCCCCGGGTCAAGCCCGGGGCGCCTCTTGGGCTGGCGTGGGGCAGAGGCCCTGGGGCGGGCGCGGGGCGTCCCCTGGGTGCGCGTGGGGCCGAGGCCCGGGCCGAGCCCGGGGGGGCGCTTGGGGCTGGCGTGGGGAAGAGGCCCCGGGTCAAGCCCGGGGCGCCCCTGGGGCCGGCGTCGGGCAGGGGCCCCGGGTCGGACCCGGGGCGCCGGCGAGGAGGCAGGCAGCCTGCAGGGGCTCCGGGGCGAGCCCGCGGCGGGGGGGCTCAGCGGGCCAGCATCGCCTCGACCAGCTCCTGCACCGCCAGCGCCTCCTCGACGGTGGCCAGGCGGTGGGGCTCGCCCCGCATCATCAGGTCGAGGTGGTCGAGCTGGGCGCGCAGGCTCTCGGCGCGCGGGTCGGCGGGCTCCTCGCCCACCGGCTCGAAGGCGCCGCCGTCGGAGGCCGCCAGCCGGTAGAAGTCCGAGATCCGCCAGCTCCGCCGCGATCCCGTCACCGTCACCTCCTGCCGGTCCGGCTGCACGCCGCCGACCGAGCCGAAGACCGAGACCGGCACGCCGGCCGCGCTCTCCAGCCGGGCGGCGATGTGGGTCTCGCACAGCGCCGGGTCGGACGGATACGTCGGCTTCGTCCACACCAGCCTCAGCGGCCCCAGCACCCGGCCCGAGAAGAACAGGAAATGCGAGATCACCTCGCGCACGTAGCCGCCCTCGGCGGCGAAGCGCAGCCAGTCGGCCTCGACCTGCCAGGCGCGCGGCCAGTGGGGGTAGGTCGCCACGATGTCGATGCCGCGATCCTCGCCGCGGGCCGGGTCCCCGACCACGGCGGCCAGCGCCGCGCCGGCGGCCTGGGTGAAGTTCACCGCCGCCGGCACGCCCGCCTC
>CAXGVP010000221.1:0-6120 GCA_964013055.1 uncultured Albimonas sp. | reverse complement strand
TCTACTGGGCGTGGTGGATCTCCTGGTCGCCGTTCGTGGGCATGTTCATCGCCCGCGTCTCCCGCGGGCGCACGGTGCGCGAGTTCATCGTGTGCGTGCTGATCATCCCCACCATCGTCTCGGTGTTCTGGATGTCGGCCTTCGGCGGCACCGCCATCGAGCAGGTGGTGGAACTCGCGAACTCCCAGGTGAAGGAGCATGTGATCGACAGCTACAGCCCCGAGCTGTCGCTGTTCGGGATGCTGGCCGACCTGCCGATGGCCTCGATCACGTCCGTTCTGGCGGTGGTGCTGGTGATCGTGTTCTTCGTGACCTCGTCGGACTCGGGGTCGCTGGTCATCGACACGATCACCGCGGGCGGCAAGGTCGACGCCCCCGTCTCGCAGCGCGTGTTCTGGGCCAGCTTCGAGGGGCTGGTCGCCATCGCCCTGCTGGTGGGCGGCGGCCTCGGCGCATTGCAGGCGATGGCGGTTTCGACCGGCTTCCCCTTCGCAATCGTGCTGCTGATCGGCTGCTGGGCCATCGTGAAGGGCCTGATGGACGAGCCGCGCTGACCCGCGTCCATGCCTGAAACGCCGAAGGGCGCCCGCGATGCGGGCGCCCTTTCCCGTTCGGCGGGGCAGGGGGCGTCAGGCGACGCTGGCCTCGAGGTAGAGGGCCACGACGTGTTCGCGCGCGTCCTCGAGATGCTCGCGCAGCTCCGCTTCCAGCCGCACGGGGTCGCGGGCGCGAATCGCCTCCATCAACGGGTCGTGGGTGGCGGCGATCTTCGCGGGGTCGTCGTAGAGCCGCCCGACGATGGCGATTCCCGCGCGCAGCTGGGTCGCGAGCTGGTCGAAGATCCGCAGGATCTGGCCGTTTCCCCCCAGCTCGCACAGCATCCGGTGGAAGGCGTAGTCCTCGATCACCTGCTCCTGCGCGGCGCCGGCGCGGCCGAGGCGGTGCAGCGTCTCGACCTGCGCCTCCAGCCGGGCGAGGTCCGCGTCGGTCATCCGCGTCACCGCGAGACGGGCGGCGTGGATCTCCAGCACCTCGCGCAGGTCGTAGATGTCGTGCATCTCCTTGCTGTCATAGGCATGCACGAAGAAGCCGCGGCGGGGGTGGGAGACGATCAGCCCCTGGCTTTCCAGCAGCCGCAGCGCCTCGCGGGCCGGCGCGCGGGAGGTGCCGAGCTCGCGCGCCAGCTTCGCCTCGGCCACCTTCTCGCCCGGGCGCAGCCGCCCGTCGCCGATGGCGCGGACCACCTGGTCGGCGATGCGGGTGACAAGGTCGTCGGGTTCCAGCGCCTGAAACTTCGGCGGGTCGGACTGCTCCGGGAATTTCTCGAACATCTTGAAAACGCGTCCTCTTCCGCCTCCCCGACGGGCCTGCTCGGCGACGGTCGGCCGCCGTCGAACCCCCGCGAGCGCGGCTGCGGGCGGGAACCGGCGAGCCTCGTGCGAGTCGGATCAGGGAACGCTGAAAAAAAGAAACTGTCGACAGTTGATTTGTCGAAAAATCTTCATCATCGTGTTTTGCGACGCAGCAGAGTCGTCCGGACAACCGCGGACGGCAAGCCTTTTCGGAGTCCGCCATGACGATCCAGACCCAGGTGTCCACCGAGCAGCCGGTGGAACGGGTTCACCTCGCCGCCGCCTACCGGCTGATCGCCGAGTTCGGCATGGACGATTCCATCTTCACCCACATCTCCGCCAAGGCGCCGGCGTCGGAGGGCAAGGACGCCTTCCTGATCAACCCCTACGGGCTGCGCTTCGACGAGGTGACCGCCTCGAACCTGGTGACCGTCGACCTCGACGGGAACATCCTGCGCGACGACTACGGGCAGGGGATCAACAAGGCCGGCTTCACCATCCACTCGGCCGTGCATATGGCCCGCCCCGACGTGCATTGCGTGCTGCACACGCACACGGTCGCCGGCGTCGCGATCTCCTCGACCGAGGAGGGGCTGCTGCCGCTCAACCAGTGGTCGCTGGAGTTCTACGACCGCATCGCCTTCCACGACTACGAGGGCATCGCCCTGAATCTCGAGGAGCGCGAGCGCCTGATCGCCGACCTGGGCGACAAGATGATCATGATCCTGCGCAACCACGGGCTGATGACCTGCGGGACCTCGGTCGGGGATGCGTTCAAGGCGATGTACAACTTCGAGCGCGCCTGCCAGGCGCAGCTGGCGATCATGGCCTCGGGGATGAAGCCGCGCTTCGTGCCCCACGAGCTGGCCGAGTTCACCGCAGGCCAGGGCGAGGCCTGGGCCGCCAAGCACGAGGCCTCGGGCAAGCCGGATCCGGAGTGGGAGGCCTACCTGCGGCTGGCCAAGAAGCGCTGCCCGGATTTCGATAGCTGAGATGAACGCGATCCCGCCCCTCCAGCCGTCGCCAGAGGGGGAGGCCGAGGCCTCTCCGGCGATCGGCGTCTACCTGTCCAGCCAGCTCGACCTGAAGGCGATCTTCGGGGAGGCGACCGACCCGCGCCTGATCCTCCTCCGCCCGGAGGAGGTCGAGGACCCGGCCGCCGTCGCCTGCGCGCTGTGCTGGCAGGCGCCGGCCGACGGGTTCGACGCCTATCCCAACCTGAAGGTGGCGGGGTCGATCGCGGCGGGCGTGGACCATATCCTCGCCTGTCCCTCGCTGCCCGAGGACGTGATCGTCACCCGGGTGCGCGACGACAGCCAGGCCGACCTGATGGCGGGCTTCGCGGCCTTCCATGTGGTCTGGCACCACCGGCGCATGGACGACTTCGTCGAGTGGAACCGTCAGGGCCGCTGGATGCGCACCGACCGCCCGGCCGAGCCGTGCACGACCACCGTCGGCGTGCTCGGCTACGGGCTGATGGGCCGCGCGGTGGCGCGCGCCGTCGCGGCGCTCGGCTTCCGGGTCGTCGCCGCCGCGCGCACGCCGGCCGAGGGCGATGCGGGGGTCGAGGTGATCGCGGGCGAGGATTCGCTGGGCCGGGTGGCCGAGCGGTCCCAGATCCTGATCAACGTGCTGCCGCTGACCGAGGCGACCCGCGACGTTCTGAACGCCGATCTGTTCGCGCGGATGCCGAAAGGCGCCTGCCTGATCCACATCGGCCGGGGCGAGCAGATGATCGAGGAGGACCTCCTCGACGCGCTGGACTCCGGCCGGATCGCCGCCGCCTCGGTGGACGTGTTCCGCAAGGAGCCGCCGGGCGACGAGCATCCGTTCTGGGCGCATCCGAAGGTCTTCGTAACCCCGCACCGCGCCTCCGACACCTCGCGCCACGCCACCGTGCGCCAGCTCGCCGACGCCATCGAGGCTGTCGCGCAGGGCCGCGAGCCCGCCAACCGCGTCGACCGCCGCAAAGGCTACTGAGCGCGCCCCCCGTCCCCCCTCCAGTCCCCCCTCCCGGAGCCGACCTCAATGACCCGAACCGCCCCCGCCCTCGCCCACGAGATCCGCGCATGACCGAGACCGCGGACCGCATCCTGGTGAACGGCAAGATCTGGGCCGGCCTGAACGAGGGGTTCCACGAGGCGCTCGCCATCCAGGGCGACAAGGTGCTGGCCGTCGGCACGCGCGAGGAGATCGAGGCGCTGGCCGGCGACGCGACCGAGGTCGTCGACCTCAAGGGCAAGCTCGCCACGCCCGGCCTGAACGACAACCACATGCACCTGCACATGTACGGCTTCAACATGAAGCAGGTGGACCTGCGCGCCCGCGACGGCGTGCGCTCGGTCGAGGCGCTGCTGGACCGGATCAAGGAGGCCGCCAAGACCGCCCAACCCGGCGAGTGGATCATCGGGCGCGGCTACGACCACGACAAGCTGGCGGAGGGGCGGCATCCGCATAAACGCGAGCTGGACGCCGCCGCCCCCGAGAACCCCGTCTATATCGTGCGCGCCTGCGGGCACGTCGGCGTCGCCTCCTCGAAGGCGCTGCAGCTTGCCGAGATCGGCCACAACACGCCCGATCCGTTCGGCGGCGCCATCGGGCGGGCCGAGGGCGAGCTGACCGGCTGGCTCGCCGAGACCGCGCGGGAACCGGTGCAGAAGGCGATCCCGTCGGCCACCGTCGACGACATCGTCGAGGCCATCGAATACGCCGGCCGCGACCTGCTGACCTACGGCATCACCTCGTGCATGGAGGCCGCGATCGGCATCCGCGACGACATCGCCGAGCTGCGCGCCTACCAGAAGGCCCACGCCGAGGGCCGCCTGCCGGTGCGCGTCGCGGGCGTGCTGATGGGCGACCTGGAGCGCAACGTCGTCGACCAGGCCCATGAGGAGGGGCTGGTGACGGGCGTCGGCGACGACATGTTCCGCATCGCCGGCGTGAAGATCTTCCTCGACGGCTCGGCCGGCGGGCGCACCGCGCTGATGTCCGAGCCCTACGAGCCCGAGACCGAAGGCGCCCCCGCGAACTACGGCCTGCAGTGCCAGACGGCCCAGCAGACCGAGGACTTCGTGATGAAGTACCACAAGTGGGGCTACCAGGTGACGCCCCACGCCATCGGCGACGCCGCCATCGAGCAGATGCTGGTCGCCTACGAGAAGGCCTACGCCGCCCATCCCGCCGAGGACCGCCGCCACCGGATCGAGCATTGCGGCTGGCTGAGCCCCTCCCAGATCGACCGCATGGCCGCGATGGGCATCGTGCCGGCGCCGCAGCCCAGCTTCATCTACTTCTTCGGCAACGGCTACGAGGCGTGCCTGGGCAAGGACCGGCCGCAGTTCTGCTATCCGATGAAGGCGTTCCTGGACGCGGGCGTGCACCCCTCGGCCTCCACCGACTGCCCGGTGTGCGACGTCGACCCGTTCGCCAACATCTATGCCATGGTCACCCGGAAAACCGATACGGGCGTGGTGCTGGGCGAAGATCAGCGCCTGACCATGGCCGAGGCGCTGCACTGCTACACCTACGAGGCCGCCTATGGCGTCCACGCCGAAGACAGAAAGGGCCGGCTGATCCCCGGCCAGTACGCCGACGTCGCCGTCTTCTCGAAGGACTTCTTCGAGATCGACCCCGAAGAGATCCTGACCACCGTCTGCGACATGACCCTTCTGGGCGGCGCGGTGGTCTACGACAGGGAGGCCCTTCCCGCATGATCTCCACGATCACCGATCGGCTGCTGCTGTCGATCCCTGTCCTGTTCGGCGTGCTGCTGTTCGGCTTCCTGCTGCTGCAGCTCGTCCCCGGCGACCCGGCCCAGGTGGTGGCCGGGCCGATGGCCGCGCCCGACGTGGTCGAGGCGATCCGGGTCCAGATGGGCCTCGACCAGCCGATGATCTACCAGTTCTGGGCCTATCTCGAGCGGATGGCCCAGGGCGACATGGGCCGCTCGATGATCTCCAACAAGGCGGTCACCGAGGAGCTGTGGTCGGCGATCGGCCCGACGGTCGAGCTGATGGTGGCCTGCCTGTTCTGGTCGGTGCCGCTGGGCATCGGCATGGGCACGCTGGCGGCGGTGCTGCGCGGCTCGCTGGTCGACCGCTGCATCATGGGGCTGTCGGTGGCGGGCGTGTCGCTGCCGATCTTCTTCATCGGCCTGCTGGCGGTGCAGTATTTCGGGGTGCTGTGGTTCAACCTGCCCTTCATCGGCCGCGGCGGGCCGCTGTGGTCTGCCGACGGGCTGCTGCACATGATCCTGCCGGCGGCGTCGCTGGGCGCGATCATGATCGGGCCGGTGGCGCGGATGACGCGGTCCTCGGTGCTGGAGGTCCTCAAGCTCGATCACGTGCGCACCGCGCGGGCCAAGGGCCTGACCGAGACGCAGGTGATCCTGCGCCACGGGCTGCGCAACGCGCTGATCCCGGTGGTGACGCTGATCGGCCTGCAGGCGGGCTACCTGCTGGGCGGCGCGGTGGTGACCGAGACGATCTTCTCCTGGCCCGGCATCGGGCGGCTGACGGTGGGGGCGATCCTGAGCTCCGACTTCACCGTGGCGCAGGGGGCGATCCTGGTGTTCGCGCTGGCGTTCATCATCATCAACCTGATCGTCGACATCCTCTATTCCCTCCTCGATCCGCGGGTGCGCCGATGACCCTGGCCGAAGCCTCCCCCGTCGCCGCGGCGCCCGCCGTCCCGCCCGAGGACGCCGCCCCCCCGCGCCGCAAGTCCTGGTTCCGCCGGCTGCTGCGCGACAAGGCCGCCGTCGCCGCGA
>CAXGVP010000220.1:0-6132 GCA_964013055.1 uncultured Albimonas sp. | reverse complement strand
CGCCCTGTCGGGCGGGCTCGCCGTCGCGACCTGCGCTTGGTGCGGGCGTCGCGGGCCTGGGGCGTCGGGGGGGGGCGGGAGCCCTTGCCGGGACATGAGGGTCCGGCGCCTGAGGCGCCTGGCGGGGAGGGATGCGTCGACGGGGGCCATCGAGGCCCCCGCCGCCGCCGCCCTGTCGGGCGGGCTCGCCGTCGCGACCTGCGCTTGGTGCGGGCGTCGCGGGGCTGGGGCGTCGGGGGGGGCGGGAGCCCTGCCGGAGCATGAGGGGCCGGCGCCGGGGGCGCCTGGCGGGGGGATGCGCGACGGTGATCGCTTCCATCACGAACCGTCGCTTGCCCGGCTACGATCCGCAGGGGAATGTCCGGCGATCGGGTCAGCGAGGCTGACGCATATCGCCCGGGAGGCTGGGGACATGGAGACGACCGCAACGGCCATCGGGGTCGAGACCCTCGTGCCGCTGGCCGCGCTGGCGCTGGCGGCGACCTTCACCCCGGGGCCGAACAACGCGCTGCTCTCGGCCTCGGGGGCGCGGTTCGGGCTGCGGGCGACGCTGCCGCATGCCCGCGGCGTGGCGCTGGGCTTTCCGCTGATGGTGTTCTGCGTGGCGCTGGGCCTGGGACAGGCCTTCCAGCAGAGCGAACTCCTGCGCGAGGCGCTGCGCTGGGGCGGCGCCGCGCTGATGGCCTGGCTGGCCTGGAAGATCGCCTCGGCCCGGCCCGCGCCCGTGGCGCCCGGTCGGGACATGCCGGCCGCTGCAAGCGCCGCTCGGACCTCGGCACGGGACGCCGTCCAAAGCCCCGCCCCGACCTCAGACCAGGGCCTCGCCGACAACCCTGCCCGGAGCCCTGCCGAAGACGGCGACCGGCCGTGGAGCTTCCTGCAGGCGGCGGCCTTCCAGTGGATCAACCCGAAGGCCTGGGTGATGTCGGTGGGGATCGCGGCGCCCTTCGTCGACGGCGGCTCGCCGGTGCGTCATGCGCTGGCCGCGGCGGCGGTCTTCGCCGTGGCCGGGGTGCTGTCGACCCACGCCTGGGCGGCCTTCGGCGCGGTGATGGGCCGGTTCCTCGGCCAGGGCCTGCGGCTGCGGCTGTTCAACCTCGCCATGGCCGCGCTGATCCTGATGGGCGTGGCGGCCCTGCTGCTCGAAGACTTCTCCGGGGTCGCCTGAAGGGTGGCCTGAGGGGGCGCCTGATGCGGGCACCCCGGCGCGGCCCGCGGCAGGCTCAGCCCCCCGCCGCCCAGGGCGCGCCGGCGGCGGCGTCGAGGGCGGCCACCCGGGCCACCTCGGCCCGCCACCAGCCCTGCGCGGCCAGCCGGCGGCGGAAGGGCGTGTCGGTGGCGGCGGGGGCGTTGGCGATGTAGCGCACCGCCTCGTCGCGGTCCTCGCCCGCCAGCGCCAGCAGCCAGGCCTCGCCGGCCTCGAAGCCGAAGGGGCGGCCGGCGTGCGCCTCGAAATTGGGGTCGAGCTCGGTCCACACGGCGCCTGCCAGCCCCTGCGCCCCGGCCCAGGCCGCGACGCGCTCGGCGATCCGCCCGGCGCGCCGGCCGGTGGCGAGACAGACCATCCCGATCCGCTCCAGCGGCGCCCGCTCGCGGGCGGCCAGATCCTCGCGCGCGGTCCCGACGTCGCTGCGGCGCGAGGCGATGGCGTGGCTGGGGCAGGGGGCGCCGAGGTCGGGGTCCACGCAGACCACCAGCCCCATCCGCCGCTTGGGCGACACGCGCGAGAACTCCAGCGGCAGGGCCGGGCCGGCGCCCATCCGCCAGGGGCCCTCGACCCGGGGGGCCAGGATCTCCAGGTCCCAGATCAGCGATCCGTAGCCGACGATGGCGATGCGTCCGCGCATGACCCCTCCTGCAAACGAAACGGGCCCCGTCGCGATGCGACGGGGCCCGGAGCCGCGGCCGTCCGGCCGACCCCTCAGTTGAGGTAATACCGGTTGGACGACTTGTAGTAGTAGTAGTTGTAGCCGCCGTAGCCGTAGCGGGCCATCTTCTTGAGGTTGATCTGGGTCAGCGCCAGGCCGGAGATCGAGACCTTGATCTGGGCGAACTGGGCGATGCCCGCGCGCACCATGTCCTTGTGGGTCGAGTTCCAGCGCACGCAGTAGATCACCGCATCCACCATCGGCGCGATCACCCGGCTGTCGGGGACCGCCATCACCGGCGGCGTGTCGATCACCACGAAGTCGTAGCGCCGGCGCGCCTCGGCCAGGAAGTCCTGGAACCGCTGCGAGTGGAACACGTCGGCCGCGTTGACCTTGGTCTCCTCGCCCATGATCACGTCGATGCCGGTGCGCTCGTCGTGGTAGACGACCTCGTCCCAGGTCTTCTCGCCCGACAGGATCGACATCATGCCCAGCTTGGGCGCGCCCGGGAAATAGGTGCGGAAGGTGCGGCGGCGCAGGTCGCACTCGATCAGCAGCACCTTCTTGCCCAGCCCGGCCGCGTTCTGCGCCAGCAGCAGCGAACAGGTGGTCTTGCCCTCCTTGGGGAGGGTGGAGGTCAGCATGATCAGCTCGGGCCGCCGGTCGATGTTGGCCAGCATCACGCCGGTGCGCAGGTTGCGCACCGCCTCGACCAGCGCCGAGGAGGGCCGCTCGACCGCGTAGTCCAGCAGGCCCTTGCGCAGGCGCACCGGGGCGATCGGGATCTGGCCCATGACGGGCAGCCCGGTCGACTTCTCCAGCTCCTCCGAAGAGCGGAAGGCGCTGTTCATCTGCTCGATCATCATCACGTAGCCGATGCCCACGACGCCGCCCAGGAAGCCCGCGATCAGCACGATCAGGGTCTTCTGCGGGTAGCTCGCGATCAGCGGCACCACCGCCTCGGACAGCACCCGGGCGTCGGCCTGCTGGGTGCCCTCCTGCACGGAGGTCTCGTTCAGGCGGCGCAGGAACTGCTCGTAGATGCGGCGGGTGGCCTCGGCCTCGCGCTCCAGCTGGCGCAGCTCGACCACGTCCTGGGTCTGGTTCTCGAGCTGGCGCTCCAGCTCGTCGATCGAGGCGGAGATCGAGGCGCGCTGGCTCTCGGCGCGCTCGCGCTCGACGCCGACCTGGTCGACCAGGCGGCCGGCGAGCACCTCGAAGGTCTGCACCAGGCCGTCGCGCTCGGCGCCCTGCGTGGTCTCGATGTTCTGGGCCAGCGAGACCAGGCGGGGCAGGTTCACCACTTCGGCGAAGCCGACGTAGTCGCCGCGCGCGAGCATGTCGCGCAGCTCGTCCTGGCGGTCGCCGACGGTCTGCTGGCGCATGATCTCGTCGCGCCGCTCGCGCAGTTCCTTGAGCTGGCGGTTGGTGTTGGCCAGCGTCGCCTCGGAGATCAGCGTGGAGGAGGAGTTGTAGGCCTCCACCGCGGCCTCGGCCTGCTCGACCTCGACGCGCAGCTGGGCGACGCGGTCCGACAGCCACTCGGTCGCGGCCTGGGTGGCCTGGAACTTCGTCTCCAGCTGATCGGTGATGTAGAGCTCCGCCATGCGGTTGGCGATCTGCGTCGACATCATCGGGCTCTCGGTCGTGACCGAGAGCGAATAGACATAGGTGTCCGAGACCGACTGCACCTCGAGCGAGCGCAGCAGCGTGTCCACGGCGACCTTGCGCGCCCAGTAGTCCTCGCCCAGCGTGTCGCGCGTGGTCGGGCCGTCCTGGTCCTCGGTCACGGCGCCGCGGATCGTGGTCTTCAGCAGGTCCAGGCCGCCGAACAGGATCGCGCCGACCAGGCTCGGCTCCTCTTCCTCGATCAGCATCGGGTTGAAGTAGGGGACGTTCTGCAGATCCATCGCGTCCACCACCCGCTCGGCCAGCGAGCGCGAGAGCAGCACCTGCCGCTGCGCGAGGATCGTGTAGTAGTCCTGGCCGAGGCCGGAGGTCACCGCCTCGACGTCGATGATGTTCGACTGGCTGCGGTCCAGCATCACCACCGAGGTGGCGGTGTAGCGCGGCGTCAGGGCGTAGGCGATCGCCATCGCCAGCAGCGCGAAGCCGAAGCCGAAGGCGGCCACCACCCATTTGCGCTGCCAGACCGACTGGACCAGGGCGCCGATGTCGATCTCCTGGTCGTCAGGCATCGGCGCCGGCTCGTTCACCGCCCGCCGAAGGCCCTCCGGCAGGTCCGCGCTCCGGCGCGTGTCGTCCTTACGGTTCCCCGGATAGTCGTCCACCGCGTCCACCTTTCGCTTCGCCGCGGCGCCTGAGGGTCCCCCGACCCGGCCGCAGCGTCCGCATCACGCCATTCACATCCCAATCCGATTGATAGCAACCCGGGCCCGCGAGTTGCACGCGAAAGTTTGCCGCTGCGCTGCGGCGAAAGCGCGGCCGGGCCCTGCGCCGCAGGCCCTCCGGCCCCTGCGGGCCGCCGTCGCATTCAAAAAAAACTGTTATAAAGTCAGAACCGTCTCCGATCCCGTTGACGCGACTCCTGAATCGGCGGACTGTTAGGTCATGAAAGCAATGCTGCATGCGGCGACTTCGGGAGCGCCTGACATCCGGGCTCGGGGCCATTGCCTCGACTGCGCCATACGTCAGCACGCGGTGTGCGCTGATTGCTCGGCGCCGGAGCTCGAATTTCTCACCACCATAAAGACTTACAAGACCTACAAACCCGGCGACAGGATGCTGGAGATGGGCGAGCGCGCGCCCTTCCTGGGCACCGTGGTCGAGGGCGTGGCCTCGATGTCGAGGATTCTCTCCGACGGGCGGCGCCAGGTGGTGGGCCTGCTGTTCCCCGGCGACCTGGTCGGCCGGCCGTTCAGCCCCGTCTCGCCCTTCGACTACGTGGCGATCACCGAGATGCGGGTCTGCGCGTTCAATCGCCCGCAATTCGAGACGACCCTGCGCGAAACCCCCACGCTGGAGCAGCGCCTGCTGGAGATGACGCTCGACGAGCTCGATTCGGCGCGCGAGTGGATGGTGCTGCTGGGCCGCAAGTCGGCGCAGGAGAGGCTGTGCTCCTTCATGGTCATGGCCGCCCAGCGCGCCCTGCGCCTGGAGCGTCGCCGCCCGATGGACGGCATCCTGATCGAGCTGCCGCTGACGCGCGAGGACATGGCCGACTTCCTGGGCCTGACCATCGAGACGGTCAGCCGCCAGATCGGCGCCCTCAAGAAGTCCGGCGTGATCGAGCTGATCGACGCCCGCCACATCCTGATCCCCAACTGGGAAGCGCTCGAGGACGCCGCCGGCGGAGAACTCGCCGCAGCCTGAGCTTCCGCAGCGGAAACATTGCCCCTATCCTCCCCCGCGATTGTTGCGGAGCGAGGGTTTCAGGCATGATCACGTTGCAGTTCACCGGCGACAGCGTCGCGCTGATCGTGCGCGGCAAGACCGGCCCCGAGCATCAGCCCGACCTGATGAACCAGCACGCCGACTGCGTGCTGTCCGACGGCGCCTGCATCGGCTTCTTCGGCGAGGGCGCCGGCCTCAGCGGCTCGGGCGGCTCGCTGGGGCTGGGGATGCGGGGCGAGACCTGCGACATGGGCGACCTGGCGCAGACCCGGCCCTAGTACATCGACGGCGACATGGCCGAGACGATGGGCGTGGTCTCGACGATCCTGGTCCTGAAGGTGGGCGCGGGCCGGGCGCGGGCCTTCGACCAGGCCTGGGCCGCGCTCGACGCCGACCCCCCGGCGTTCTGGCTGGCCGGGGCGAACTGCTCGACCCGCGCCAGCCGCGCCTTCCGCGAGGCGGCGATCCTCAGCTGCGGGATCCCCGGGCTGGACTCGCCCGACAACCTCTACCGCCAGCTGCGCAAGGCCTGCCCCACCCGCTCGGAAAGCCACTCGGGCTTCATCGGTTTCTCGCCGACCAACGCCGGCCATGCGGTTACGGTCGGATGAACCGGACGCGGCGGATGCGGGCCGCCTGGGCGCGGGTCGCCGCCGTGGCCGCCCTGGCGATGCTGACCACGGGCGCAGAAACGCGAGGAGAGGCGATGTTCGGATCACGCGCGGAGCTCGAGCTCCAGTGGCAATGGCCCGCCGGTCGGCGCCCCGAGGCCTGGCTGGTGGCCGAGGTCGCCTCGGTCGAGCGCTTCAGGGGCGGCCTGTTCGGCATCGGGCGCTCGCCCTCTATGCCCTCCGGCTTCCCCGAGCCGCGGCGCCTGCTGGCCGCGGGCGTGGCGGGCGCCCCGGCCCCC
>CAXGVP010000219.1:0-6144 GCA_964013055.1 uncultured Albimonas sp. | reverse complement strand
CACCCGCCCACCCCGCTTCGCCGGGGCGGGCGCCGGGCCTGCCGTCGCGCCCTCGGCCGCAGGCGCCGGGGCCGCAAGGCCCCGGGCGGCCGAGGGGGCTCGACGCCCCCGAGGACGCCCACCCGCGCCCGGCAGGAGGGAAAGGCCCGCTGGGGAGAAAGGCCGGCTTGAGGGGCAAGGCCGGCTGGGAGGGGAAGGCCGGCCCGCGGAGCGCATGGACGCCGCGGGCCGGCCGCGTTTCAGACCGTCTCGGGCGCGCCGAGGACCGCGGTCACCTGGCTCGACAGGAAGCCGCCGTTGGCATGCGACAACGCCAGCGTCGCGCCCTCCACCTGCCGATCCCCGGCCTCTCCCGCCAGCTGCTCCACCGCCTCGACCACGGTGAACAGCCCGTACATCCCGGGATGCACGCAGCTCAGGCCGCCGCCGTTGGTGTTCACCGCAAGCTCGCCCCCCGGCGCGATCCGACCGCCCGAGACGAAGGCCCCGCCCTCGCCCTTCTCGCAGAACCCCAGGTCCTCGAGGAACAGCAGGGTGTTGATCGAGAACGCGTCGTAGAGCTCCACCACGTCGAAGTCCGCGGGCGTCACCCCGGCCTGCGCCATTGCCCGCGGCCCCGACTCGGCCGCGGCCGAGACCGTCAGGTCGGCCATCGAGCTCACCTGCATATGCGTCGTCGCCGCGGCGATCCCCAGCACATGCGCGGGCCAGGCGGCGAGGTCGCGCGCCCGGTCCGCCCGGGTCATCACGATCGCCGCCGCCCCGTCGGTCACGAGACAACAGTCGCGCACCCCCAGCGGATCGGCCACCCGGCGCGCCGACAGCACGTCGTCGACCGTCAGGTCGCCGCGCATGAAGGCGTCCGGGTTCAGCTTGGCCCAGCCGCGGGCGGCCACGGCCACCTCGGCGAGCTGCTCGGGCGTGGTGCCGTAGTCATGCATGTGCCGGGCGGCGGCGAAGGCATAGGCCGCCACCGGCAGCACCGGCTTGTAGGGCCCGTCCCAGGGATCCGGCCGCGCCGTCGACACCAGCTTGCCGGTCGAGCTGCGCTGGTTCGAGCCGTAGGCGATCAACGCCACGTCGATCAGCCCCGCGTCCAGCGCCAGCGCCGCCTCGTGCATGTGGGTCAGGAACGAGGACCCGCCCACCCGGTTGTTGCCGGTGATCTTCGGGTGGATCCCGAGATACTGGGCGAAGCTCAGCCCCGCCAGCATGTCGGTCGGCTGGGCGATCCACAGGCCGTCGACGTCGGCGGGCGTCAGCCCGACCTTCTTGAGCGCCTTCACCGCCGCGGCGGCGGCGAGGTCGGTCTCGTGGAAGCCGGGCGTCTCGCCCATGCCGTGGGTGACGGCGGAGACGATGGCGGTGCGGCCGCGCGGAAATCCGGTCATCTGATCCTCCCTCACGCCGGGTCGAAGACGACCAGCGGGCCGTCCTCGCCAGCTGCGATGCGCGCGCGCACCTTCATGCCGATGGCGACTTCCTCGGGGGCTGGCCCCTCGACCCGCGACATCATCCGGGCGCCCTCGGCGAGGTCGATCAGCGCCACGTTGTAGGCCGCCGCCGGCGGGCGCGGGCGCATGACGGTGGTCGAGTAGACCACGCCCTCGCCCGACGCCTCGACCCACTCGAGATCGGTGTCGCCGGTGCGCGGCTCGGCCACCCGCGGCGGCCAGAAGCAGCGGCCGGAGCCCCTGGCGCGCAGGATCATGAAGCGACCTTCCGCCAGGTGCGCCTGGAAGTCGGCCTCGGGCCGGATCTCCTGGGACATGCGTTTCCTCCTTGGAATTTTATGGTTTT
Source organism: uncultured Albimonas sp. (assembly GCA_964013055.1). Lineage (GTDB taxonomy): Bacteria > Pseudomonadota > Alphaproteobacteria > Rhodobacterales > Rhodobacteraceae > Albimonas. The sequence goes on along the minus strand of CAXGVP010000219.1, from coordinate 4,344 downwards.
CGGGCGCGGGGAGCGCGACGCCCCCCGCGCGAAGCCTCAGCCCACCACGGCGTAGCCGTTGTCGAGCGCCACCTTCTCCCGCGCCGGGATGCGCACCCGGAAGAACACCTCCGCGCCCTCGATCCACAGGTCCGTCTCCAGCGTCTCGCCGGGGAACACGGGCGAGGTGAAGCGGGCGTCGAGCCGCTTGAGCTTGCCCGCCTCCAGCCCGCAGGCGCCTTTCACGACCGCGAAGCCGCCGATCCCGAAGGTGCACAGCCCGTGCAGGATCGGCCGCGGGAAGCCCGCCTTCTCGGCCACCCGCGGGTCGGCGTGCAGCGGGTTGTAGTCGCCCGACAGCCGGTAGATCAGCGCCTGCTCCGGCCGGGTCGTGCGCGAGATCGTCAGGTCCGGCGCGCGATCCGGCATCGTCGCGGGGCGGCGCGAGGCCTCGGTCGGGCCGCCGAAGCCGCCGTCGTCGCGCGCGAAGATCGTCTGGCGCACGGTCGCCAGCAGCGTGCCGGTGGCCTTGTCGGTGATCTCGCGCTCGCCGATCACCAGGGCGCCGCGGCCCTCGCCCTTGTCGACGATCTCGGCCACCCGGGTCTTGCCGACGACCGTCGCCGCCGCCGGCAGCGGCGCATGCAGGGTCAGCGCCTGCTCGCCGTGCACCACCTTGAGGTAGTTCACCCCCGTATCCATGTCGCGCACCCAGGAGCCCTTCGCCCCCAGCACGTTCGCCATCATCGGCAGGGCGGCGAGCCCCTCCTCGTAGACGAAGCCGAGCTCGTCGAGGTCCATCGGGTCCGAGCCCAGCCCCAGCCCGAGGGCATAGAGCATCGTGTCGCGCTCGGTATACGTCTGCTCGACGGCGGGAATGTCGAGCTTCATCAGCTTGTCGTAGTCGATGGCCACCGGGGTCCTCCTGGTCGGGCCGCGTCATGAGGGTCGCGCGGCTTGCGCGACCGGTCGCGGCCGCGGCGCGCATGATAAGGGCGACTTTGCAATCCGTCTTCCCTTGCGTGGCGGTCGCGGTCGGCATCGACATCGCCCCGCGATTGCCCGAAAACCGCGCGGCGTTGGCGCCAAGAGGGGAGAGCGATGCCCAGAACCACCGTCGATCCGCTGGCCGGGGATGCGCGGGCCGGATGGCTCGACGCGGCCCGGGGCGTGGGGATCGTGCTGGTGGTGCTCGGTCACGCGCTGCGCGGGATCGAGCTGTCGCCCGTCCCGCTCGACGCCCGGGTCTTCGCGACGCTCGATTCGATGATCTACCTGTTCCACATGCCGCTGTTCTTCGTGCTGGCGGGGATCACCTTCCCGCACACGGCGGCGAAGACCTCGGCGGGCGGCTTCGTCCGGTCGCGCGCGACCCGGCTGCTGCTGCCGATGCTGGTCTGGACCTACCTGTTCCTGGGGCTGCGGATCGTGGCCGGCCCGGCGGCGAACACCGCCACGGGGGTCGCGGACCTGCTGCGCTGGCCGCTGCCGCCCTACGAGCACCTGTGGTTCCTGTGGGCGCTGTTCCTGATCCAGGCGGCGGCCTTCGCGGGCTTCGCCCTGCACCGCCTGGCGGGTTGGGCGATGCTGGCGGCGCTGGCGGTGGCGGGGCCCGCGGCGATGGCCCTGCACCTGGTCCCCGAGCCCCTGGTGAAGACCTTCGAGCCCGCCCTCTCCCACCTCCCGTTCTTCGCCGTCGGCGCGCTGATCGGCCTGCCGCTGCTGGCGGGGCGCTGGCGGCCCTGGATCGGCTGGGCGGGGCTGGCGGTCTTCGCGCTGTGCCTCGTCGACGCCGGGCTGGAGCCGAGGGGGGAGACGGAGCGGGCGCATTTCCTCCTCGTCCTCGCCGCCGCCCTGGGGCTGCTGCTGGCGATCCGGGGCAGCCGCCTGGGCCGCTCGCGCCGGGCGGCGAGCCTGGGGCGCGCGTCGCTGTTCATCTACCTCGCCCACACCGTGTTCTCGAGCGCGACGCGCATCGCGCTGCTCAAGGCAGGGGTGGACGACCCGGCCCTGCACGTCGTTCTGGGCGTGGCGGCGGGGATCGCGGGCCCGCTTCTGCTGGCGCCGCTGCTCAGGCGCACGCCGCTCGGGCCGGCGCTGGGGGCCTGACGGCGCCCCCCGGGGCCGGCCGCGGGAGGCCCCGGGTCGAGCGCGGGGCGCGCGCGTCCCAGGGCCGGCGGGGCGCGGTCAGGCGGCCTCGGGCTCGAAGGTCTTCAGCACGCCGCGCGACATCAGGTCGGCGATCTCGGCGGCCGAGACGCCCGCCTCGCGCAGCACCTCCTCGCTGTGCTCGCCCAGCTCGGGCGGGTGGCGGTCGGGGGCGGCCTCGACGTCGCGGCTCTCCACCGGGGCGCGGGTCTCTCGGCAGAGGCCCTGGGAGGGATGCTGGTAGTCGCGGAACAGGCCCACCTGGGCGAGATGCGGATCGCTCTCAAGCGCCTCCAGCTCGGTGCAGGGGGCGGCGGGGATGTCGAGCTCGGCGAACAGCGCCAGCCATTCCTCGGTGGATCGGGTGGGCAGGATCTCCTCGGCCAGCAGGCGGTAGAGCTCGCCGACATGGGCCGCGGCCGCGTAGCGGTCGGCCATCATCGGTCCCGCCAGCACGTCCTCGCGCCCCACGGCGCCCAGGAAATCGGTCCAGTGGCGGAAGTTGTAGACGGCGTGGATGATCCAGCCGTCCCGCGTCGCCACCGGCCGGCGGTGGGGCGAGCCGGTGCGCGCATAGATCAGCCCCCCGTTCGGCGGCTGGAAGGCGTGGCCGTTGAGGTGCTGGTTGAGGCCGACGGTGGCCATCGCCTCGAACATCGCGGTCTCGAGGAAGCAGCCCCTCCCGGTCTCGGAGGCCTTGAGCATCCCCGCCAGAACCGTCTGGCCCAGGATCAGCGCGGTGATCACGTCGCACACGGCGACCGGCGCCATCTCCGGCCCCTCGCCATGCAGGCCCATCAGGTCGGCGAAGCCCGACCAGCCCTGGATCACGTCGTCCACCGCCGGCCGGCCGGCGTAGGGCCCCGACGAGCCGAAGCCCACCGCCTGCGCATAGACCAGCCGGGGGTTGAGCTTCGCCAGCGCCTCGTAGCCGAAGCCCAGCCGCTCGACCGCGGCGGGGCGCATGTTGTGCACGAAGGCGTCGGCGCCGCCCACCAGCTTCATCAGCGCCGCGCGCGCGTCGGCATCCTTGAGGTTCAGCGCGATCGAGCGCTTGTTGCGGTTGTTGGCCATCCACTGCGCCGTCATCCCGCCGGGCGCGCGCGGCTGGCCCAGCCCGCGGTAGGTGTCGCCGTCGAGCGATTCCACCTTGATCACGTCGGCGCCGAAATCGCCCAGCATCTGCGTCGCATAGGGCGCCAGCAGGATGTGGCCCATCTCGACCACGCGCTTTCCGTCCAGAAGCCTCAGCATGACGATCCTCCCAGTCTCGGCGCCGGCTTCGGGCGTCCGGCGGGCGGGGCATTCCGCCCCGGCGGGGCGCGGAAGGCAAGGGGGCCCGGTCGCCTTGCGTCGCGGCGGTGTTGCCGAAGGGGCCGGCTCGGGTTAACTGAGCGTCGGTCGACGCGGCCGGGGAGGCGGTCGGCCGTGCCGCCCGTTCACGCCCCCCAGCGGAGACCCCGATGATCGACGAAATCTTCAAGCGCAACAAAGCCTGGTCCGACCGGATCCGCACCGCCTCCCCCGACTATTTCCCGCGCCTCGCCGCGCAGCAGACGCCCGAATATTTCTGGATCGGCTGCTCGGACAGCCGGGTGCCGGCCAACCAGGTCGCGGGGCTCGATCCGGGGGAGGTCTTCGTTCACCGCAACGTGGCCAACGTGATCCACTCGGCCGACATGAACATGCTCTCGGTGCTGGAGTTCGCGATCTTCGGGCTCGGCGTGAAGGAGATCATGATCACCGGCCACTACGGCTGCGGCGGCGTGCGCGCCTCGCTCGAGGATCCCACCGGCGCGCTGGTCGACCACTGGCTGGAGCCGGTGCGCCGCCTGAGCCAGATCAACGCCGAGGAGCTGGGCCGGATCGAGAGCCACGAGGCGAAGATCGACCGGCTGTGCGAGCTCAACGTGCTGGAGGGGGTGCGCAAGCTGGCCGACACCCCGATCCTGCGCGAGGCCTGGAAGCGCGGGCTGAACATCAACCTCCACGGCCTGTGCTACGGGCTGAAGGACGGGCTGCTGCGCGACATGCGCTGCACGATCACCCCGGAGGACGCGAAGGCCCGCTGAGCGCCCGCGCCCCCCGCCGCCCCATCCACGCGCGCCCCGGGCCCCCGCCCGGGGCGTTTTCGCGTCCCCCCGATGCAGCCGGACGCCTGAACTCGGCGTGCGCCGGTCGGGCGAGCCCGGTCCCCCGCTTCGGCCGCGCCCAGGC
>CAXGVP010000218.1:0-6158 GCA_964013055.1 uncultured Albimonas sp. | reverse complement strand
AAGGCCCGGGCGCCGGCGTCGGAGACGACCTGCACGGCCAGTTCCCGCGCGCCCTCGAACCGGTCGAAATAGGGGAAGGCGAGCGCGTCGACCGCGTCCGCGTCGGCGCAGCTCAGCTCCCACAGGGCGCGGAACTCGGCGTGGCCGCCCTCATGGTCGGCGTGATCGTCATCGGCGTGCGCGTGGTCAGGCTCGTCGCCATCGGCGTGCGCGTCGGCAGGGGCGGGGTCGTCGTCGTGCCCATGGTCGTCGGGGTGGTCGCCCACCAGCTCCGCGGCGACCTCGAGGACCTCGCAGCCGGCCGCCTCGGGGAAGGCGACCAGCGCCATCGGGCGGGAGAGCAGGTCGAGCGCGCGCTCGACCGCGGCGCGGTCGGCCGGGGTCTCGGGGGCGTGCTCGAAGCCTGCCACGTCGGCGCCCGGCGCCTCGAGCGACAGGGCGATCCGGTCGCCTTCGCGCGCGATGGTCAGCCGTCCGTGGCCGTGGACATGGGCGCCCAGCTGCCGATGCTCCTGCGCCAGCGCGGGCAGGGCGGCGAGACCGGCGACGAGACAGGCGAGCGGCGCAAGGCGGCGGATCATGGGGGTCCTTCCCGGATCTGGAGGCGGAATCACCGTCGGCGGCGACCCTAGGGGATCTGGATGAAATGTTATAGCATAACTTTCATGACGCTCGGGACAGCCCGGGCCCCTCGCCGGCGGCCCCGCGATGACGTCCCGCCGGAGGCCCCGGGTCAAGCCCGGGGCGCCCCTGGGGCGGGCGGGGGCGCTGCACCCGTGTGGGCCCGGCGCGGGTCTCGAACGGTCGCTCGAGGCATGCGGAGCGCCCGGCCCCGCAAAGCGGCGTCTGGGGCCGGCGTCGGGAAGAGGCCCCGGGTCGAGCCCGGGGCGCCCTCGGGGCGGGGGGGGGCGCATCAGGACTGGCCGAGGCGGCGGGCCTGCTGGGCGTCGAGCGCGGCCAGGGCCGCGGCCTCGTCGCCCCCGCAGGCGCGGCGGGCGCGGGTCCAGGCGCGGGCGGCGGAGCGGGGGCTCCAGGGCAGGGCGGCCTCGGCCAGCCAGCGGCGCAGGGCGGGGGGGAGGCGGTCGAACTCGGCCATCGGGTCGCCCTGGCGACGCCGCGCCCGAAGGGGCACGGCGCCGCGGTTGCCGGCGCCTGGGGCCAAGAGGCCGCCGCGGGAGACGGCCCCGTTCATGCCGCCGGCCGGCCCCAGGCGGGGAACGGATCGGGCAGGTCGCGCCAGGCTGCGGGGGTGAAGGCGGCGGCCTCGGCCTCGGACAGGAGCGCGGCGTCGAGCGTCGCCTCGATCCGCGCGCGGTCGAGGCCGAGGCCGATGAACACCAGCTCCTGGCGGCGGTCGCCCCAGGGGTCTTCCCAGCGCTGCATCGTGCGGGCGACGGATTCGGGGTGCTCGGGCCAGCGGTCGCGGGGAACCGAGGCCCACCAACCGCCCAGCGGTCGCACGGAGGAGACCGCGCCGGCGAGGCTGAACTCGGCGACCCATTGCGGCCGCGTGGCGATCCAGAAGTGGCCCTTGGCCCGGATCGCGCCGGGCAGGGGGCCGTTCAGGGCGGCGTGGATGCGCTCGGGGTGGAACGGGCGCCGGGCGCGGTAGACGAAGGAGGTCACGCCGTATTCCTCGGTCTCGGGGACGTGCTCGGCGAAGCCGTGCAGCTCCTTCGCCCAGAGGGGATGCAGGTGGGCGCGGTCGAAGTCGAAGAGGCCGGTCTCGAACACCTGGTCGAGGGGCGCGCGGCCCCAGTCGGCCTCGATCAGCCGCGCCTCGGGGTTGAGGCTGCGCACGATGGCGCGGGCGGCGGCGGCGCGATCGGGCCCCGCGAGGCCGATCTTGTTGAGGACCACCACGTCGGCGAACTCGATCTGGTCGGTGAGCAGGTCGACGAGGGTGCGCTCGTCCGCCTCGCCGAGGGATTCGCCCCGGTCGCCGATGACGTCGTGGCTGGCGAAGTCGGCGGCGAGCGCGGCGGCGTCCACCACCGTGACCATCGCATCCAGCCGGGCCACGTCGGCCAGGCTGTGGCCCTGCTCGTCGCGGAACTCGAAGGTGGCGGCGACGGGCAGGGGCTCGGCGATGCCGGTGGACTCGATCAGCAGGTGGTCGAAGCGGCCTTCCGCGGCGAGGCGCGAGACCTCCGCGAGCAGGTCCTCGCGCAGCGTGCAGCAGATGCAGCCGTTGGTCATCTCCACCAGCGTCTCGTCGGCGCGGGAGAGCTCGGCGCCGCCCTCGCGCACCAGGTCGGCGTCGATGTTGACCTCGGACATGTCGTTGACCAGCACCGCCACGCGGCGGCCCTCGCGGTTGGCGAGGACGTGGTTCAGGAGCGTGGTCTTGCCGGCGCCGAGAAAGCCGGAGAGCACCGTCACCGGCAGGCGATCGTCGGACATCGGGGGCCTCCTCAGAAGCTCATTTCAAGGTTGAGGGAGAGGGCGGCGTCGGCCGCCCCGTCGGTCAGGCCGAACAGCACCGCCGCGCGGGGCGTCAGGCTGCGGCCGTCGAGGTCGAAGGTCGTGGCGATCGCGGGGCCCGCGTAATGGGCCTGGTCGCCGAAGGCGGGGGCGTTCCCGAAGGCGTCCTCGACCCCGCCATGCGCCTCGACCCCCGCCTGCACCCCGCCGCCGATCCCGGCCATGGCCGAGACGGCGTAGGCGAGGCCCGGGTCCCCATCCCCGAAGGGGGTCTCGAGGAACAGGTTGCCGATCAGCGCGACGCCGTGGGTCGAGACCTCGGCCACCGGGCCGAAGACCAGCGCGCCGTCGTTGATGCCGCCCTCGAAGGGCGCCTCCAGCCTGGCGTAGAGGCCGGCGGACCAGGCGAGGTCTTCGGCGTGATCGTGGGAATGGCCGTGGGAATGGCCGGCGGCGTCGCCGACGGGCAGCATGAACAGGTTCTCCCACTCCAGCGCCTCGGCCTCGACGCCGCCGCCCTGGAGGTTGGCGAGCTCCACCGCCAGCGTGGTCTTCCAGAAGGTCGTGGCGCCGTAGCCGAGCGCCAGCTCGTGGAGCGAGCGCTCCTCGCCGCCGGGGACGGAGCCGAGCGAGACGGCGTTGAGCGACTCCAGCTCGAAGGCGCCGCGCTCGACGCCGGGGTGGACGACGTGGAAGGCGCCCTCGGCGAGGGCCGGCGGGGCGAGCAGGAGCAGGGCGGAGGCGGGGGCGAGGCTGCGAAGCACGGCGATGGATCTCCCGGGGGGCGTGGTTGGTGAATCGTTATGTTATAACATAACTATCGACCTTCTCGCCGGATCCCTTTCCGGCCGCAACCCCCTCGCCGGAGGCGCGTGGCGTCAGGCGGGGGCGTGGTCGCTCCGGGGCCGGTTGCGTCCCGCTTCCCCCTTGGACCGGGCCGCGGGCTTCGCTATCCCCTGTCGTCCGAGACCCCGCAGGGAGACCCGCCTTGGACACGTCCGCCGCCAGCCCCGCCCCCGCCGAGGCGCCCGTCGCCCAGAAGATCTCGCGCCTGATCGCCGAGGAGATCGGCGCCCGCCCGCCGCAGGTCGCCGCCGCGGTGGAGCTGCTGGACGGGGGCGCGACGGTTCCCTTCGTCGCCCGCTACCGCAAGGAGGTGACGGGGGGCCTCGACGACGCGCAGCTGCGCACGCTGGCCGACCGCCTGACCTACCTGCGCGAGCTGGAGGCGCGGCGCGCGGCGATCCTCAAGTCGATCTCCGAGCAGGGGAAGCTGACCGACGAGCTGGGCCGCGCCATCGCCGGGGCCGAGACCAAGGCGACGCTCGAGGACCTCTACCTCCCCTACAAGCCCAAGCGCCGCACCAAGGCGATGATCGCCCGCGAGAACGGGCTCGAGCCGCTGCTGCGCGCCATCCAGGAGCGGCGCGGCGAGGTGCCCGAGGCGCTGGCCGAGGGCTATGTCACAGAGGCGGTGAAGGACGTGAAGGCCGCGCTGGACGGCGCCCGCGACATCCTGGTGGAGGAACTGGCCGAGAACGCCGACCTGCTGGGCCGGCTGCGCACGCTGATGCAGCGGACGGGCGTGGTCTCGGCCACCGTGGTTCCGGGCAAGGAGCAGGAGGGGGCCAAGTTCTCGGACTACTTCGCGCATTCGGAGAAGTGGGCGACGATGCCCTCGCACCGGGCGCTGGCGGTGCTGCGCGCCCAGAACGAGGAGATCGTGACGGTGGCCATCGCGCCGGAGCCCGAGACCGGCGAGGCGCAGGTCGAGGCCGCGGTGGCCGCGGCCGTGGGCATCCAGGGCGAGGGGCCGGGCGACCAGTGGCTGAAGAAGACCGCCGGCTGGGCCTGGCGGGTGAAGCTGTCGCTGACGATGTATCTCGACCTGATGGGCGAGCTGCGCCGGCGGGCGCATGAGGAGGCCATCGCGGTCTTCGCGCGCAACCTCAAGGACCTGCTGCTGGCAGCGCCCGCGGGGCCGCGGGCGACGCTGGGGCTGGATCCCGGCATCCGCACCGGGGTGAAGGCCGCGGTGGTGGATGCGACCGGGAAGGTGCTGGAGACGGCGACCCTTTACCCGTTCCAGCCGAAGAAGGACGTGCGCGGGGCCGAGGCGAAGATCGTCGAGATGGTCCGCCGGCATGGCGTCGACCTGGTCGCCATCGGCAACGGCACCGCCTCTCGCGAGACCGAGCGGCTGGTGGCGGACGCGCTGAAGCTGCTGCCCTCGGGCACCAAGACGCCGACCAAGGTGGTGGTGTCGGAGGCGGGGGCCTCGGTCTATTCGGCGTCCGAGCTGGCCTCGAAGGAGTTCCCGGATCTGGACGTGTCGCTGCGCGGCGCGGTCTCGATCGCGCGGCGGCTGCAGGATCCGCTGGCCGAGCTGGTGAAGATCGAGCCCAAGAGCATCGGAGTCGGCCAGTACCAGCACGACGTCGACCAGCACCGCCTGGCCAAGGCCCTGGACGGGGTGGTGGAGGATGCGGTGAACGCGGTGGGGGTGGACCTCAACACCGCCTCCGCCCCGCTGCTGGCGCGCGTCGCGGGCGTGGGCCCGTCGCTGGCCCAGAACATCGTGGGGCATCGCGACGCCAATGGGGCGTTCGGGTCGCGCAAGGCGTTGAAGAAGGTCTCGGGCCTGGGGCCGAAGGCCTTCGAGCAATGCGCGGGCTTCCTGCGCGTGCAGGGCGGCGAGGAGCCGCTGGACGCCTCCGCCGTGCATCCGGAGGCCTACGACCTCGCCCGGGCCATCGTGAAGGCCTGCGGCCGGGACATCCGGGCGATCCAGGCCGACGGCTCGGCGCTGAAGCGGCTGGACCCGGAGGACTTCGTGACCGAGGCCTTCGGCCTGCCCACCGTGCGCGACATCCTGGGCGAGCTGGAGAAGCCGGGCCGCGACCCGCGGCCGGAGTTCAGGACCGCGAGCTTCGCGGATGGGGTGGAGGAGATCTCGGACCTGCGCGAGGGCATGCTGCTCGAGGGCACGGTGACCAACGTGGCCGCGTTCGGCGCCTTCGTGGACATCGGCGTGCACCAGGACGGGCTGGTGCACATCAGCCAGCTCGCGGACCGGTTCGTGAAGGACCCGCACGAGGTGGTGAAGGCGGGCGACGTGGTGAAGGTGCGGGTGATGGAGGTCGACGCGCCGCGCAAGCGCATCGCCCTGTCGATGCGCAAGCAGGCCTCGGCCGAGGACGGCGCCCGGTCGGGGGCCCGCCGCGACGGCGGCCCGCGCGACGGCCAGGCTGGCAGGGGCCGGGGCCCGGGCGGTCCGGGCGGCAAGGGCCCCGGCGGCCGAGGCCCGCAGGGCGGCGGCCGGGGTCCCGGCAAGGGGCCGGGCGGCGGCAAGCCCTCGTCGCCCGGCGAGGGCGCGCTCGGCGCCGCCCTCCTCGACGCCATGCGAAAGCGCGACTGACGCGTCTCGCGGTCCACGCGGCCCGCGCCCTGCACGACCGGGCGCGGGCCTTGCCGACCGGGCGCGCCCCGGGCTTGACCCGGGGCCTCTCCGCCGTCCGCCGCCTGCGTCCACGGTTGCGCGGATCTTCCGGCGCCGGCCCCTGGCCGGCCTGCCGGAGGCGCCGCGTCTGCTGTTCCGCCCGGGGCTGGGGTCTGGCCCGCGGCGCGTGGCGGATGCGGCGCCGCGTGGCCACGGGCGCGGGGCGCCACGGGGGCGCCGCGATCGGGGACCGGGCGACGGCGGCGACCCGGGGCCGCCCGCCACAGGCGGCGCC
>CAXGVP010000217.1:0-6164 GCA_964013055.1 uncultured Albimonas sp. | reverse complement strand
GGTCTTGACCCGGGGCCTCTCGCGGCGCGCGGGCGGCGGCGGGGCTCAGGCCGCCTGCGGGCAGCAGCGGGGCGCGAGCGCCCGGCCGCGGGGGCGGCCGATGGCGGCGGCGCGGCGCAGGGCCCAGCGGCTCAGCGCGCGGGCGGCGGCTTGGAACGCCTGTGCGCGGGCGCGGCGGGCGGCAAAGGCGGCGGCGACCTGGGCGGGGGCGCCGGCGCGGGCGAAATCGAGCTCGGGCATCGGATCAACTCCATTTGGGCCTGGGACAGCGCATCGGCCCTTTCCAGACCCAGTATCCCCGGCGCATGATCCCCCGACAAACGAGTTCCCTGCCCCTTCGGTGAAACCCAGCTTGTCCGAAACCCGCCGCCTGCCCCCGCTCGACGCCCTGCGCGCCTTCAACGCCGCCGCCCGCCACATGAGCTTCGCGCGCGCCGCGGACGAGCTGCATGTGACCCCCGCCGCCCTCTCCTGGCGGATCCGCCAGCTGGAGACGGAGCTGGGCGCGCCGCTGTTCCGCCGCCTCAACCGCGCGGTGGAGCTGACCGCGGCCGGCCGCGCCCTGGTCCCCGGCGTCGCCCGCGGCTTCGAGGCGTTCCGCGAGGCGCAGCGCGCCGTCGCCCGCCTCTCCGACAGCCGCCCCCTGAGCCTCACCGCCGGCCCCGCGGTCACCGCCAAGTGGCTGGCGCCGCGCCTGTTCCGCTTCGCCGACCTGCACCCGGAGGTCGAGCTGCGCTTCGTCGCCTCGCTGCGCACGCTGGATTTCGAGCGCGACGAGATCGACTGCGCCCTGCGTCTCTCGGCCGAGGCGGACCCGGGGATGTTCTCGCGCGAGCTGTGGCGCGAGACCATGCTGCCCGTGTGCACGCCCGAACGGGCGGAGCGGCTGAAGACCCCCGCCGACCTCGCCGGCCACACGCTGCTGCATGACGATTCGATCGTGCGCATCCCCGGCGGGCCGGGCTGGCCGGAGTGGCTCCGCGCCGCGGGCGTCGATGCGCCGGGCGACCGCGGGCTGCGGTTCTCGACCTTCGATCATGCGGTCGACGCGGCGGTGGAGAATGCGGGCGTGCTGCTGGGGCGCACCTTCCTGTGCGCGCGGGAGCTGGCGGCGGGGCGGCTGGTCGCGCCCTTCGGCCCGGCGCTGACCCTGCCCGGCGCCTATCGCTTCGTCTGCCCGAAAGGGGCCGAGAGCGGCCCGCGCCTCTCGGCCCTGCTCGCCTGGCTGGAGGCGGAGGCGGAGGCGACCCGCGCCCTGCTGGCGCCCCTGGTGATCGCGGCGCCGGGTCGATGACTGGCCGGGGCGGTCGATTGTTTCGCATCTCAACCGTTTCCGCCACATTGCACAACGGGGGCTCAGCATTGGGGCGCAATCGCCTCAATCGCGTCGAACCCCCGCCGCGTTCGGGGGTCAGCTTGAGGATCAAGGCGCGGGTTCCCAGAGCTGCGACCGGGAAAACGCCCCTCGGATCCGGCGTGTCGACGCGATTGCCCCCCCTCTGACCGTCGACCGTCGGATCCACCCCCCTCCCCAAGCCCTTGACCCTGCCCGGCGCCCCCGGCAGAGGAGACGCGTCCGCCCCCGGCCGCCGGAGCCCTGCCATGACCGACGCCCCCCTCGCGCCCGCCCGCCCGTCCCTGTCCGGCGCGACCCGATGAGCGGAGACGCCCCCGGCCGGATGCGGGCGACCGCCATCGGCGCGGTCGCGGTGCTGCTGTGGGCGCTGCTGGCGCTGCTGACGGTGCGCTCGGGCGAGGTTCCGCCGTTCCAGCTGGTGGCGATGTGCCTGGGCGTCGGGGCGCTGGTGGGGGTGGTCTGGGCGAAGGCCGCGGGGCGGCCCGTGCTGGCGGCGCTGCGCCAGCCCTGGCCGGTGGCGGCGCTGGGGATCGGGGGGATCTTCGGCTACCACTTCTTCTACTTCACCGCCCTGCGCAACGCGCCCGCGGCCGAGGCCGGGCTGATCGCCTACCTGTGGCCGCTGCTGATCGTGCTGTTCTCGGGCCTGCTGCCGGGAGAGCGGCTGCGCGCCCTGCACCTGGCGGGCGCGCTGGCGGCGCTGGTCGGGGCGGGGCTGATCCTCGCCCCCGGCGGGCGGCCGGTCTTCGCGGGCGACCATGCGCTGGGCTTCGCGGCGGCGGGCCTGTGTTCGCTGCTGTGGTCGGGCTATTCGGTGCTGTCGCGGCTGGCGGGCAAGGCCCCGACCGAGGCGGTCGCCGGCTTCTGCGCCGCGGGCGCGGCGCTGTCGGTGGTCGCCCATCTCGCGCTCGAGACCACGGTCTGGCCGGCGACGCCCGGCGAGTGGCTGGCGGTGCTGGCGCTGGGGGCGGGTCCGCTGGGGCTCGCCTTCTATGTCTGGGACGTGGGGGTGAAGCGGGGCGACATCCAGCTGCTGGGGGTCGCGGCCTACGCGGCGCCGCTGCTGTCGACGCTGGCGCTGGCGGCCGCGGGGGAGGCGGCGCCGACCCCGGGCCTGATCCTCTCGGCCGCGCTGATCGCGGGGGGCGCCGGTCTGGCCGCGCTGGGCTCGGCCCGCGGGCGGCGGGCGGCGCCGGTGGCGCCGGTGGCGCCGCCGGAGCAGCCGCTGGACCCGGCGCCCTGACGCCCGCCCCCTGCCCGTCCGGCGCGGCGACAGCGAAGGCGGAGAAGCGGGGGGACAGGGTCCCGGGACAGGGCCCTGAAGACAAGGCGGGGCGCAGGCCCCCCGGCCGCGCCCCTGCCCGGAGCCCTCGCCCCCCTCCCGGAGGCGGGCTCCGCCGACCCTTCAGGGGGTCAGTGGATCGCGGGACTGAGCCGCGCGATTTCTTCCTTGAGCTTCAGCTTTTCGCGCTTCAGGCGGGACAGTTCCAGGTCGTTCACGGCCGGGCGGCGCTGCTCCTCCTCGATCATGCGACCCAGAGTCTCGTGCTTCCTGCGCAGCTCGGTGATGTGGCCGGCGAGGTTCATGGACGTCCTCCTTGCTGATCTAGCGATGCCCATAAGAGTGGCGCCGAGAGCCCGAGTCGTCATCAAAAATACACAGCCTTGTGACGGAAAATTCGTAAGGCTTCGGAAGAGATGAATATTAATAGTCCGTGAAGCGCAAGATTCTTGCGTCTCACGGCAACTTTCTTGCGATTCTTCGCGCGAGACGCGATCAGGCGCGCGGCAGCGCCCGCTCCGCGATCCGGGTCCAGTAGTGGACGCCCAGCGGGCTGATCTCGTCGTTGAAGTCGTATTGCGGGTGGTGCAGGGGCGCGGTGTCGCCGTTGCCGATGAAGACGAAGGAGGCCGGGACCACCTGCCCGAAGAAGGCGAAATCCTCGCCGCCGAGCACCGCGGTGGCGGCGGGATCGACGTTGGCGGCGCCGCAGACCTCCTGCATCGCCTCGACGGCGAATTTCGTCAGCTCCGGGTCGTTCCAGGTCACCGGGTAGGCGTCGAGGCCCAGCTCCGCCTCGACCGTGCAGCCCATGGCGGCCGAGATCATCTCGCACTGGCGGCGCATCTCCTCGATCAGCTGGGAGGCCAGCGCCTGGTCGAGCACGCGCACCGTCCCCCACAGCTCCGCCTCGGGCGGGAGCACGTTGTAGGCGGAGCCGGCGTGGAAGCGGGTGATCGAGATCACCGCGGGGTTCATCGGGTCGCGCCGGCGGGAGATGATCGACTGGAAGGCCGTGACCAGCTGGGCGCCCGCCACGATCACGTCGTCGGCGAGATGCGGCATCGCCGCGTGGCCGCCACGGCCCTTGATCGTGATCTTGAAGCGGTCGGCGTAGGCCAGCGCCGCGCCCGGCGTGGTGCCCATGGTCCCCACCGGCGAGCCGGGGTGGTTGTGCATGCCGAAGGCCGCGCGCACCGGCCAGCGCTCGAGCAAGCCATCGTCGATCATCGCCTTGGCGCCGCCGCCGCCCTCCTCGGCGGGCTGGAAGACGAAGACCAGGGTGCCGGAGAAGTTGCGCGTCTCGGCCAGGCGCTTCGCCGCGCCCAGCAGCATCGTCGTGTGCCCGTCGTGGCCGCAGGCGTGCATCTTGCCCGGGGTCTTCGAGGCATGGGGGGCGCCGGTGGCCTCGAGGATCGGCAGCGCGTCCATGTCGGCGCGCAGGAGGATGCGCTTTTCCGTCTCCGTCGCCGGCCCGTCGTGGCCGTGCAGGATGCCCACCACGCCGGTCTTGCCGAGGCCCTCGACCACCTCGTCGAAGCTCCAGGCGCGGAGCTTTGCGGCGACCACGCCGGCGGTGCGGACCTCCTCGTAGTTCAGCTCGGGGTGTTCGTGCAGGTCGCGCCGCCACTCCGTCATCTCGGCCTGCATCGCGGCGATGGAGTTCGGGATCGGCTTGGTCATGGGGTCCCCCGGGGCTCGGGCGCGGCCCGAGGGCCGCGGGGTGGTCGCGTCTGGGATCGAGACTGGCACGCGACGCGCCGGCGCGGAAGCGCGCAGGCCGGCGGGGGGCGGGGATCACGTTGCGTCATGATGCGGGCGGCGTCGTGCGGCCGGGGGCGCGAGCACGTCGGCGCGCGGTCGGGGGTTCGGGCGAGCGCCATGCGGTCTGGCGCGCGGCTTGATGCAGGAGGTCTGGCGCGCGGCCGGGCGCCGGAGGTCTGGTGCGGGGTCAGGCGTGCGGTCCGGCACCGCGCAGCCGGGCGCGAGGCCGGGCGTCGGGCGGTCAGGCCTATGGACAGGCGCCGATACGGCAGACATGCGGGGGCGGCGGCGGCCGGTCAGGCGCGCGGCGGCGGCCGGTCAGGCGCGCGGCGGCGGCCGGTCAGGCGCGCGGGGGCAGCGCCCGCTCGACCAGCCGGCGCCACCAGGCGACCCCATGGGGGGCGGCCGCGTCGTCGAAGTCGTATTCGGGGTGGTGGACGGGCGCCGAGTCGCCGTTGCCGATGAAGGCGAAGCAGGCGGGGACGGCCTGGGCGAACCAGGCGAAGTCCTCGCCGCCCATCTCGGCGGGCATGGCGGGGTCGACGGAGGGCTCGCCCGCCACCTCGCGCATCACCTCCACGGCGAAGGCGGTCACGGCGGGGTCGTTGACCAGCGCCGGGTCGGCGTCGAGGCCGAGCTCGGCCTCGACCGCGACGCCGTGGGCGGCGGCGACATGTTCGGCGACCTGGCGGATGCCCTCGATCATCGGGGCGACGAGATCGGGGTCGAGGGTGCGCAGCGTGCCCCAGAGCTCGGCGGACGGGGGGATGACGTTGTCGGCGGTTCCGGCCTCGAGGCGGGTGACCGAGACAAGGGCGGGGACCATCGGGTCGCGCCGGCGGGCGACCAGCGCCTGCAGGCCCTGCACGATCGCGGCCGCCGCCACGATCGGGTCGTCGGCGAGATGCGGGCGGGCGGCATGGCCGCCGCGGCCCCTCAGCGTGATGCGGAAGCGGTCCGAATAGGCGAGCATCGGCCCCGGGCGCGTGCCCATGGCGCCCACGGGCAGGCCGGGGAGGGTGTGCAGGCCGAAGGCGGCGCGCACCGGCCAGCGCACGAGCAGCCCGTCGTCGAGCATCGCCCTGGCGCCGCGGTCGCCTTCCTCGGCGGGCTGGAAGACCAGGACGACGGTGCCGGAGAAGGCGCGCGTCTCGGCCAGGATCTTCGCGGCGCCGAGCAGCATGGCGGTGTGGCCGTCATGCCCGCAGCCGTGGAAGGCGCCGGGGGTGGTGGAGGCATGGGGGAGGCCGGTCGCCTCCTGCATCGGCAGCGCGTCCATGTCGGCGCGCAGCAGGATGCGCGCGGAGGCGTCCTGCGCGGGCCCGTCCTGGCCATGGAGGATCCCCACGACGCCCGCGCGCCCGACGCCCTCGACCACCTCGTCCACGCCCCAGGCGCGCAGCTTGCCGGCGACGATGGCGGCGGTGCGGGGCAGGTCGAAGCCGACCTCGGGGTGGGCGTGCAGGTCGCGCCGCCAGGCGGTCAGATCGGGCAGCATCGCGGCGATGGCATTGGGAACGGGGAGCGGCATGACGAGCGTCCGGACTGCGGCCCCGGGCGGGCGGAGCAGCGTCCTGCCTGCGCCGGGGCGGCGGGCCGGGTCAAGGGGAAGGTCGTGCCCACAGCGGAGCTAGGGACACAGGCGCCCTGCGGGCGGGCTTGGCTGGGACGGCGCCTGGGGGGAAGGGCGCATGGGCCTCGGAAGAGGGGAGCCTCCGGCGGGCTCCTGACTCACCCAAGAACAAGCCCCGCGCCTGTTCT
>CAXGVP010000216.1:0-6165 GCA_964013055.1 uncultured Albimonas sp. | reverse complement strand
GGGGTCTGAGACGCGACGCGCCCGCCCCGGGTCCGGGGCGGGCGCGCGTAGGGCGTGGCCGGGCCGCGCCGGGATCAGGCGCGGCGGCGCCGCGCAAGGAGGCCGAGCGCGGCGAGCCCCGCGCCCAGCAGCGGCGCCGCGGCGGGGATCGGGACGGCGGTCGAGGGCTCGCTGTAGCTGATCTCGATCGAGGCCGAGGCCAGCGGCGCGGTCTGCAGCGCCAGGTCGAAGACCGCCAGCGAGATCGTGTAGATCCCCAGGGTCTGCGGATCGAAGCCGCCGGGCTCGAAGAAGCCCAGGTTCCACGAGTTCTGCGCCACCGAGAACGTGTCGATCGCGTCGGGGTAGCTCATCGCCAGGTCGCCGCCCTCTCCGGTCACGACGTAGGGCTTGCCGGTGGCGCCGGGGCCGGGCGTGTCGAAGTCGCCCAGCCCGTGGTCGGCGGAGGCCAGGTTGATCGGGTCGAAGACCTGGACGTCGACGCCGGCCGTGGCGCCCACGCCGGGGCCCGGGTCGTAGTCGATGGTCATCTCGTAGGTGAACTGGTTGAGCGTGCCGCCGGCTGCGCCCGTCCGGTCCACGTTGACCGACCAGTCGAAGTTGAAGATCGAGCGGCCCGCGTCGGGAACCCCGTCGGTGGTCTCGAAGGCGTAGCCGCCGGCGCCGTCGCTGTTGTAGACCGCCGCGGGGTTGCCGGAGAGGTCGAAGCGCAGCTTGCCGCGCAGGCCGATCTCGATGTCGCCGACGGTCTCGACCTTGAATGCCTCGTTGGTGTTGCCGTTGCCGAAGAGAAGATCGCCCGGCGGCGTCACGCTGCTGTCGTAGCTGGTGAGCGCAGCGGCCGGTCCTGCCATCGCCGTGATGGCCGCAGCCGCGAGGATGAAGCGCATGATCGCCCCCCCTGATCAGAACCCGATTCCGTGAATCGGGCGCACCTCCCTGAAAACGCGTTCGAAAATATACGCAGGACCCTTATTGTCAGCTCATGCTAACCAATCGTTCATGTTTGCGCAACTCGCGTGACCCAAGGGGAGCGCTCGCGTGGCGCGGGCATTCGGGCGCGGCGGGCGCCGCTTCCGCCCCGGCGCCGCTGGCGCAGGGGGGCGTCGGGGGCCTATCGTGGGGCCATGAGCAGCCCCCGATTCATCCACCTCCGCCTCCACTCCGCCTATTCGCTGCTGGAGGGCGCGATCCAGCCCAAGAAGCTGCCCGCCCTGTGCGAGAAGCACGGCATGCCGGCGGTGGCGATCACCGACACCGGCAACCTGTTCGCGGCGCTGGAGTTCTCGGAGACCGCGGCCAAGGCCGGGGTGCAGCCGATCCTGGGCGCCCAGCTGGCCCTGCGCTACGCCCCCGCGCCGCGCCCTGATGCGCGCGCGCCCGATCCCGCGGGCATCGTGCTGCTGGCCCAGGACGAAACCGGCTGGCTGCACCTGATGGATCTCGTCTCGCGCACCTTCCTCGACACCGAGCAGGAGATCCCCTCGATCTCGCCCGAGGATCTGCGCGGCCGCTCGGACGGGCTGATCTGCCTCACGGGGGGCTCGGACGGCCCCATCGGCCGGCTGGTGCGCGACGGCAAGCGGGAGCGGGCGGAGACGCTGCTGGGGGAGCTCGAGGCGTTGTTCCCCGATCGGCTCTATGTCGAGCTCCAGCGCCACGGCCCCACCGACGCCGACCCGCGCACCGAGGCCGAGGCCGCGACCGAGCCGTTCTTCGTCGAGCAGGCCCACGCCCGCGACCTGCCGCTGGTCGCCACCAACGAGGTGTTCTTCGACCGGCCCGAGATGTTCAACGCCCATGACGCGCTGATCTGCATCGCGGGCTCGACCTACGTCAGCCAGGACGACCGCCGCCGGCTGACCGACCAGCACTATTTCAAGAGCCAGGCCGAGATGGCGGCCCGCTTCGCCGACCTGCCCGAGGCGATCGAGACCACGCTCGAGATCGCCCGCCGCTGCGCCTTCCGCGCCCGCACCCGCGCCCCGATCCTTCCCAAGTTCGCCGACGACGAGAAGGAGGAGCTGCGCCGCCAGGCGGTCGAGGGGCTCGCCGACCGCCTCAAGGTCCTGCGCGAGAAGGACGTCATGGCCGGCACGCAGGAGGACTACGAGGCCCGCCTGGAATACGAGCTCGGCATCATCGAGGGCATGGGCTTCCCCGGCTACTTCCTGATCGTGGCCGACTTCATCAAGTGGGCCAAGGACCACGACATCCCGGTGGGGCCGGGGCGCGGCTCGGGCGCCGGTTCGCTGGTGGCCTGGGCGCTGACCATCACCGACCTCGACCCGCTGCGGTTCTCGCTGCTGTTCGAGCGCTTCCTGAACCCCGAGCGCGTGTCGATGCCCGACTTCGACATCGACTTCTGCATGGACCGCCGCGAGGAGGTCATCGAATACGTGCAGGAGAAATACGGCCGCGACCGCGTGGCCCAGATCATCACCTTCGGCGCCCTGCTGTCGAAAGCCGCCGTGCGCGACGTCGGCCGCGTGCTGCAGATGCCGTTCGGCCAGACCGACCGCCTGTCCAAGATGATCCCGGTCGAGGGCGTCAAACCCCTCTCCATCAAGGATGCCCGCCGCGAGGAGCCGCGCCTCAACGAGGAGGCCTACAACTCCCCCGTGGTGGCCGAGATGCTCGACTACGCCGAGAAGCTGGAGGGCCTCTACCGCAACGCCTCCACCCACGCCGCCGGCGTGGTGATCGGCGACCGGCCGCTGCACGAGCTGGTGCCGCTGTATCGCGACCCGCGATCGGACATGCCGGCCACCCAGTTCAACATGAAATGGGTCGAGCAGGCCGGCCTGGTGAAGTTCGACTTCCTGGGCCTGAAGACGCTGACGGTCATCCAGGGCGCCGTGAACTTCCTGCGCCTGCGCGACATCGACATCGACATCTCGAAAATCGACCTCGAGGACAAGGCCACCTACGACCTCTACACCTCCGCCGACACCGTCGCCGTGTTCCAGGTGGAGTCCTCGGGCATGCGCGACGCCCTGCGCCGCCTCCGCCCGACCTGCATCGAGGACATCGTGGCGCTGGTCGCCCTCTATCGGCCGGGCCCGATGGAGAACATCCCCAAGTACTGCAACGTCAAGAACGGCCGGGAGGAGCGCGACAAGCTCCACGACCTGATCGACCCGATCCTGGACGAGACGCAAGGGATCATCGTCTACCAGGAGCAGGTGATGGAGATCGCCCGGAAGATGGCCGGGTATTCTCTCGGCGGCGCCGATCTGCTGCGCCGCGCCATGGGCAAGAAGATCAAGGAGGCGATGGACGCCGAGCGGCCCAAGTTCGTCGACGGCGCCAAGGCCAACGGCGTCGGCAAGGCCAAGGCGGAAGAAGTCTTCGCCCTGCTCGAGAAATTCGCCAACTACGGCTTCAACAAGTCCCACGCGGCGGCCTACGCGCTGGTCAGCTACCAGACCGCCTGGCTGAAGGCGAACCACCCGGTCGAGTTCATGGCCTCGGTGATGAACTGCGACCTTCATCTCACCGACAAGCTGGCGATCTACCAGCGCGAGGTGAAGCGGCTGGGGATTGAAACGATCCCCCCCTGCATCAACCGCACCAACGCCCATTTCATGGTGCGCGACGGGGCGGTGCTCTACGCGCTGGGCGCGCTGAAGAACGTCGGCCCCGAGGCGATGCGCCTGATCGAGGACGCCCGCGCCGCCGGCGGCCCCTTCCGGGACATCTTCGACTTCGCCCGCCGGGTGGAGCTGAAGAAGATCGGCAAGCGCCCGCTCGAGATGCTGGCCCGCGCCGGCGCCTTCGACCTGCTCGACCCCAACCGCAAGCGCATGTTCGAGAGCCTGGACGCCCTCGTCGCCTATTCCGCCGCGTCCCACGAGGAGGCCGCCTCCGCCCAGGTCTCCCTCTTCGGCGGCGGCGAGACCAACGCCGCCCTCCCCGAGCCGCGCCTGAGCCGCACCGACGACTGGCTCCCCGCCGAGCGCCTGAAGCAGGAGCATGACGCGATCGGCTTCTACCTCACCGGCCATCCGCTCGACGACTACAAGGGCGCGCTGGAGCGTCAGCGGGTCCTGACCATCGCCGAGCTCCAGGCCCGCGCCGGCCGCTCTGGCGGCACGATCGCCAAGCTCGCCGGCGTGGTCACCGCCCGCCAGGAGCGCAAGAGCGCCCGCGGCTCCCGCTTCGCCTTCGTGGGTTTTTCGGACCCTACCGGCCTCTACGAGGCCACCTGCTTCTCCGAGCCCCTGGAGCAGTACCGCGAGATCCTCGAACCCGGCGCCCTGGTGGTGATCACGGTCGAGGCCGAGGCCCAGGCCGAGGGAGAAGTAAAACTCCTCCTCCGCGCCGCCCAACCCATCGACCGCGCGGTGGCGACGGCCGGCGCCTCCGGCCTGCGCGTCTTCGTCAACGACCCCGACGCCGTCGAGGCGGTGAAGGCCCGCCTCGCCTTCCGCGCCCCCCAGGGCGCCCGCCCCAAGGGCGGTCCGGTCAACCTGGTCCTGATGGCCCCGGATTTGCCGTGCGAGGTGGAGGTGCGCCTGCCGGGAGAGTTCCCCCTGACGCCGCAGATCGCGGGGGCGATCAAGGCGGCGCCGGGGGTGGTGACGGTGGAGGAGTTTTGAGTGGGCGCATCTGCAAAGAAGAGAAGAGATAAGGATGAATTTGTTGGGAAAAATCCTTATTGCTGTTTCTGTGGGGGGCGCGCGGCGTCAGAGACGATAGAGCATGCCCCGCCGTCGGTGCTATTTATAGATAAAAAGCGGACGCCATCTAGGGAGTATTGGTTTCCAGCTTGTCGTCGCTGCAATAATGGAACTGGAAATCTAGATCAAATTGCCGCTCTATTCTCCCTGGGTATGCGATCTAGTCATCGAGATGACGTTCCAATCGAATATTTGCGCAAATTGGTGCGGGGCGTGTTTAATAATAGTCCGACGGTGTTTGAGATGTTGGCGAAGCCGATGAGCGCGTACGATGTCAACTTGCGGGCGGCTGACATTGTTCGTCCGGCAAAGGCTATCGAAGTGGCTTCTGCCCTCTTCGAGGAGTACCTGAATCCTTGGGCTTGCAAGATCGCTTGTGCTCTGTGGTTCAAGCATACAGGATCAATTCTTCCCGAGGGCTCTACTATGTTTAGCCATTGGTACACAAATCATAGCCTTATGGAGGGTGAGCTGCCGAAGGATGTAGTGGAACATTTGCAGGGCTTTGGTCAGCTAGAGAGTGGAAAGCTAGAATCGAAAGATCAGTTCTTCTATAAATTTGCGCTGGGAAGTCAGGATGGGGTGGCTGCGTTTCTCTTAGGAATACAAGATGCGTCGCTTGTGTTTGTGGGAGTGCAGGCCACTTCGAGTCGACCGACCCTCTTTGCCGATGGAATAGCCTACAGGATTACGCAGAAGAACGGAATAGTTGCTGTAAGAGTGTAACCTCGATTAGAGCGAGCGTAGGGCGCATTTCAATGCGCCATCCAACGCCCGCCGCCTCCCGCCCCGGCGCATTGAAATGCGCCCTACGCCTCACACCCGCGTGACCCGGACCCCCTGCCGCATCCCGCAGGACGTCGCGTCCGCCTACCTCCGCTGCAACCCATGACCGGAGGCCCCCGATGATCCCGATCCTCTACCGCGTGCCCCTCTTCGGCTGGATGCTCCGCGACGCCTTCGAGGGGCGCGAGGATGCGCCGCTGTGGTTCGCGCTCAACGTCATCCTGCTGTGGATCCTCAGCGTGATCGTGTTCGGCTGGGCCGGGCTGATCGTGCCGGCGCTGCTGGGCGTGGCCGTGGTCTTCTACGTCATCCTCGCCATCACCGTCGGACGCTGAGCCCCGCGCGGGGCGCCGAGGCCCGCCGAGCGGCGCGGCGTAAGCGCTCCGGCGGCGGGGGCGGCGGCGGCGTGGAAACCGGCGGTTCACCACGCCTCTCAACACGGTCTTGAGGCGGGAGGCGGATGCTCCGCGACGGGTCCCGGGTGGGGGCCGCGTTGCGGGGAGCCGTCTCATGTCGCGTCTGCTGATCCTCCTGGCCTGCCTGGGCCTCGCCGCCTGCGCCGCTCCGGCGCGGGATTTCTCGAAGGACATCGTCCGCATCCGGCTGGCCGAGGCCCCGCCCGCGGCCGCCGCGCCGGGGGCTGCGCCCGTCGCCGCCGCCGACCGCGCCGCGGCCTGAGGCCCGCGCCATCGCGGCC
>CAXGVP010000215.1:0-6187 GCA_964013055.1 uncultured Albimonas sp. | reverse complement strand
GGGAGGCGTCGCGACGCGGCGCCTCGGCCGCGTCGGGGGCGGCGCTGCGAGGGGCGGCGCGCAGGTCGACGCGCTGCAGATTGGGCAGCTCGGCGCGCAGGGCGCGCAGCAGGGATTCGGCGTAGTAGCGATCGACCCACTCGGCGATGAAGCCGGTCGGCGCGGTCAGCTTCGCCACGCCCTGCCCGGCGCCCTCGATCTCGAGGTTGGCGATCCAGCTGTCGTGCAACGCCTCGCCGATCTCGTCGCGCACGCGTCCCTTGGCGCGATCCCAGGCGGCGACCAGCGCCGGCGGGCAGGCGCGGGGGGATTCGAACGACGGGTATGCGGGGCGGCCGTGCGCCGGGCCATCCGGGGAAGTCATGGCGGGCATTCGGTCTCCTCAGGGGCGGTGGGGGCGCCCTGGACGGTCAGGCGGCGGGCGGGGCGGCGTCGGCCGGCCCGGACGGCGGTGGGGCGCCGGTCCGGGACGGGCGCCGCGATCAGGTCAGCTCTGGACCCAGGGAAGGCCGCGGACCTTCCAGCCGTTCACGCCGCCGCGGTGATTGTCGGGGCCGAGGTCGCCCTCGAATCCCTCGGCGACGTTGCAGCACTCGCAGGCGACGCCCTTCTCGGCCAGCGCCGCGGCGACGGAGAGCGCGGCCTGCTGGGAACGGCCGCCGGAGCGGCACAGGAACAGCAGCTTGCCGGGGGCGGCGTCGCCCAGCGCGCCGAGCACCTGCTCGACGAAGGCGGGGTTGCGGGTCATGTCGGGGTAGCGCTGCCATTCGACGAGCACCGGCTGCGCCCCGATGGGCGACAGGTCGGGCAGGCCGACCCAGGCCCATTCGGCGCGCGTGCGCACGTCCACCAGCGCCGCGTTGCCGCCGGACAGAACCTCGTAGGCCTGCGCCGGAGCCAGCTGGGGAATGCCCGCGATCGAGCCCGTTTCCTGCGTCACCTTGGTGTCTCCCTCAAGCCGTCCCGGTGGAATCGGCGGTATGGTAGGCGGCCGTCCCGAAGTCCAGCAAGGCGCTCGCAAGTCGCGGGCTGGATTTTCGCTCAAGTCGTTGAGTCTTCACGGCCCGCCCTCGATACTCGCTGCGATGCAGCATAGCAAAACCAATTCCGTCCCGTGGCGAATATTTTCGCCCCGAGCGGTCAGTTCTGCAAATTTACTTGAAGGCTGCCCATGTCCCTCGACAGCACGCCCTGACTTTAGGCGCGGGGCCCTGTCGCTGGCAACAGGACGAAATCAGGAACATGACATCGGGACGTCGAAAGCGTGACGCCACGACAAGACGCGCCGGTCGGCCATGCCGACCGGCGCGATGCCTGGGCATCGTTCTCGTCTCGAAGTCCGGAGGGCCGGGCGCGCGCCCGGCCGGACGATCAGGCCGAGAGGGCCTTCACACGCGACGCCAGGCGCGAGACCTTGCGCGACGCGGTGTTCTTGTGCAGCACGCCCTTGGTGACGCCCCGCATGATTTCCGGCTGGGCGCTCTTCAGCGCTTCGGCGGCCACGGTCGCGTCGCCCTTGGCGATCGCTTCCTCGACCTTGCGGAGGAAAGTGCGGATGCGGCTCCGGCGAGCCTTGTTGACCGCGGTGCGGCGCTCGATCTGGCGAATGCGCTTGCGTGCGGACGGCGAATTGGCCATCTGTGATTCCCGAGTTCTGCTCGTTCTAACGTGAGGCGCGGCGTATACACGCCGGCCCGCGAAGGGTCAACGGCGGAGCGGCGACCTTCGGTCAAACCCTTCCCCCGTCGCTGTTTTCCCACAGGCCGATTCCCGGCCCGCAGGCGTCGTACCCGGCCCGGAGGCGGGAGGGGCGGCTCGCCCGTCTTCCCCCGCGTCCGAATCCGGTCTGCGATTCGTCGCCCGGGGCCGCGCGCCCCGGGTCGCGGCTCAGCGGCCGCGGAACTGCGGCTCGCGCTTCTCGATGAAGGCGGCCATGCCTTCCTTCTGGTCCTCGGAGGCGAACAGCCCGTGGAACAGGCGACGCTCGAACATCACGCCCTCGGTCAGGTTGGTCTCGAAGGCGCGGTTCACCGCCTCCTTCGCGGCCATCGAGGCGATGGGCGACTTGTCGGCGATCTTGGCGGCGACGGACAGCGCCTCTTCCAGCAGCTTGTCGGCGGGGATCACCCGGCTGACGAGGCCCGAGCGCTCGGCCTCCTCGGCGGTCATGAAGCGGCCCGAGAGGCACATCTCCATCGCCTTGGCCTTGCCCACCGCCAGCGTCAGGCGCTGGGTGCCGCCCATGCCGGGGATGACGCCCAGGTTGATCTCGGGCTGGCCGAACTTGGCGGTGTCGGCGGCGAGGATGAAGTCGCACATCATCGCCAGCTCGCAGCCGCCGCCCAGCGCGTAGCCGGCCACCGCGGCGATGATCGGGGTGCGCGTGCGCTCGATCCCGCGGCAGCCCTCGGCGAAGAAGTCCAGCTTGAACATCTCGGGGGCGGTCTTGTCCGACATCTCCTTGATGTCGGCGCCGGCGGCGAAGGCCTTGGCCGAGCCGGTCAGCACGATGCAGCGGATCTTGTCGTCCGCGTCGAACTTGGCGAGCGCCTCGCCCAGTTCGCTCAGCAGGTCATGGTTCAGCGCGTTCAGCGCATCGGGCCGGTTGAGCTTCACGAGCCCCACATGGTCCCGGGTCTCTACGATCAGGTTGGCGTAGGCCATCGGCCCCTCCCGTTGCTGCGGTCCCTCTGGCGGGGCGGCTTCGCCCAACTTGAAGCCGGCCGGCGGGTGTTAACGGAGCGCCGCCGGGCGTTCAAGGCGGGGTCTTCCCCTTTGGCCGTCACGTCACGTCTGGCAGCGCGCGCAATGGAAGGTCGAGCGTCCCGACTGCACCATGCGCGCCACGACGCCGGGGCAGCCCTCGCGCCGGCAGGGCTCCCCCTCGCGACCGTAAACCGCGAAGGTGTGCTGGAAATAGCCCAATTCGCCCGACGCCTGGCGATAGTCGCGCAGGCTGGAGCCGCCCGCCGCGATCGCCTCGACCAGCACTTCGCGCACCGCTTGCGCGAGGGCCTCGAGACGCTCGCGGGAGATGCGCCCGGCCGCCCTCGCGGGGGCGATGCCCGCGCGCCACAGCGCCTCGCAGACGTAGATGTTGCCCAGGCCGCAGACGATTCGCTGGTCCAGCAGCAGGGCTTTGACGGGCGCCTTGCGGCCGGCGAACTTCTCGCGCAGCAGCTGCGCGTCGAAGGAATTGCCCAGCGGCTCCGGCCCCAGCGAGGCGAGCAGCCAGTGCTGCGCCTCGCCGCCCTCGGGGACCAGGTCCATGGCCCCGAAGCGGCGCACGTCGTTGAAGGTGACCTGCGCGCGGGCGCCCTCGCGCTCGAGGTGGAAGACCACGTGGTCGTGCTGGGGATGCAGGCCGGGGTCGTGGACGAACTCGCCCTGCACCTCCTGCCCGATCAGCATCCGCCCGGTCATCCCGAGATGAATGAGCAGGGTCTCCCCTGTCGAAAGATCCGCGAGGATGTATTTGGAGCGGCGGCGCAGGCGCAGGACGGCGGCGCCGGTCAGCCGCTCGACGAAGCGCTCGGGCAGGGGCCAGCGCAGGTCGGGGCGGCGCTGTTCGACGCGGGTCAGGCGGGCGGAGGTCATCACGGGCTCCAGCCCGCGACGCACCGTCTCGACTTCGGGCAGCTCGGGCATGTTCCTGCGCGCGCTCCTTTCGGCTAAGGGAAACGCCATGACGGACGCGACCGAGAATGACAAGGGGGCCACGCCCCCCGCCCTGACGGCCCGGGAGGCCGCAGAGGGCACCACGCATTTCGGCTACCGCGAGGTGCCCGAGGGCGACAAGGCGGGGCTGGTGCGGGGGGGCTTCTCCTCGGTCGCGGCGCGCTACGACCTGATGAACGACCTGATGTCGGGGGGCGTGCATCGGCTGTGGAAGGACGCGCTGATCGACTGGATGGCGCCCCGGCCGGGGATGAAGCTGCTGGACGTGGCGGGGGGGACCGGCGACATCTCCTTCCGGTTCCTGAAAAGGCTGAAGGGCGACGGCCACGCCACCGTCTGCGACCTGACCGCCGACATGCTGGAGGAGGGGCGCAGGCGCGCCGACGCCCAGGGCTTCGCCGAGCAGCTCGACTGGGTGGTCGGCGACGCGATGAACCTGCCGTTCCCCGACCGCAGCTTCGACGCCTTCACCATCGCCTTCGGCATCCGCAACGTGACCCGCCCGCAGGAGGCGCTGAACGAGGCCTACCGGGTGCTGAAGCCCGGCGGGCGGCTGCTGTGCCTCGAGTTCTCCCAGATGACCGACGCGATGCTGCAGAAGGCCTATGACGCCTATTCCTTCTCGGTGATCCCGGCGATGGGCAAGGCGGTGACGGGGGATCGCGACAGCTACCAGTATCTCGTTGAATCAATTCGCAAATTCCCGGACCAGGAGACGTTTCTGGACATGGTGAAGGCGGCCGGCTTCTCCCGCGCCAGCTACCGCAACTACACGATGGGCGTGGCGGCGATCCACTCCGGCTGGCGAATCTGAGCATGGGCGTCTTCGCCAATCTCTGGCGGCTGGCGCGCACCGGCGCCACCTTCCAGCGCACCGGCGCGATGGAGGAGGCGCTGGCCGCGCTCGACGCCCCGCGCTCGATCCGCGTCGCCGCCCGCATCCTGGGCTGGCCGCTGGGCCCGCTGGGCCTGAAGGGCGACCCGGCCCTGCCGCCGGTGGTCCGGGCGCTGACCGCGCTGGGGCCGGCCTACGTGAAGTTCGGCCAGACCCTCTCGACCCGGCCCGACGTGGCCGGGCCGAAGCTGGCGCGCGAGCTGCGGGTCCTGCAGGACCGCATCGCCCCCTTCCCCGACGCCGAGGCCCGCGCCACCGTCGAGCACGAGCTGGGCGTGGCGGTCGAGGAGGCGTTCTCGGAGTTCGGCCCCCCCGTCGCCGCCGCCTCCATCGCCCAGGTCCACCCGGCGATCGAGCGGGAGACCGGCCGCCGGGTCGCCGTGAAGATCCTGCGCCCCGGCGTCGAGCGGGCGTTCCGCAAGGACGTCGAGGCCTTCCACTTCATCGCCCGCACCATCGAGATCCTGGCCCCCTCCGCCCGCCGCCTGCGCCCGACCGCCGTCACCCGGCACTTCGAGGGCGTGGTCACGACCGAGCTGGACCTGCGCCTCGAGGCCTCCGCGGCGGCCGAGTTCAAGGCCAACACCGCCGAGGATGAGGGCTTTCGCGTGCCCGCGGTCCTGTGGGGCCTGTCGCAGAAGCGGGTGATGACGCTGGAGTGGGTCGACGGCGACCCGCTGGGCGACGTCGACCTGCTGGCGACCCGCGACCTGGACCTGCCCGAGCTGGGCCGCTTCATCATCCGCAGCTTCCTGCGCCACGCGCTGCGCGACGGCTTCTTCCACGCCGACATGCACCAGGGGAACCTGAAGGTGGCGCGGGACGGGACGCTGGTGGCGCTCGACTTCGGGATCATGGGGCGGATCGACCCCTACACCCGCCGGGTCTACGCCGAGATCCTGCTGGGCTTCCTGCGCAAGGACTACCGCCGCGTCGCCGAGGTGCATTTCGAGGCCGGATACGTCCCCGCCGACCGCGACCTCGAGACCTTCGCCCAGGCGCTCCGCTCGATCGGCGAGCCGATCTTCGGCCAGGACGCCTCGCGCATCTCGATGGCGCGGCTGCTGGCGCATCTCTTCGAGGTGACCGAGCGCTTCGGGATGGAGACGCGCACCGAGCTGATCCTCCTGCAGCGCACGATGGTGGTGGTCGAGGGGGTGTCGCGCACGCTCGACCCCAACCTCAACATGTGGAAGGCCGCCCAGCCGGTGGTCGAGGAGTGGATGAAGGACAACCTCGGCCCCAAGGCGGTGAAGCGGGACCTGGAGGCGACGCTGAAGGTGCTGGCGCGCTTCGGGCCGCGGATGCCGGAGATGGCCGAGAAGGTGCTCACCAAGCTCGCCGACGGCGACCCGATCGAGGTGAAGGACCAGGGCCTGGAGCTGCGCCGCGCCATCGCGGTGGGCGTGGTGGCGGGACTGCTGGGCGGACTCGGCGGCGCGGTGCTGGTGGCGATGGCCATCTGAGGGAGGGCCGGGTTCCCCGGCCCGCAGGCGCCCTGCGGGCGGGCTTGGCTGGGGTGCGCTTGTGGGGAAGGTCGCAGGGTCACCTGAGGGGGTAGCCTCCGGCGGGCTCCTGACTCACCCAAGAACAAGACGCCCGCGCCTGTCCTCC
>CAXGVP010000214.1:0-6203 GCA_964013055.1 uncultured Albimonas sp. | reverse complement strand
ACCTCGGCCTGCTCGGCTTCGACGCGGCGGACATGGATGCCCTGCTGCGCGACGACCTGCCTGACCCGCGCGAGGAGGAGACGCTGGAGCCGCCCGCCGATCCCGTCTCGCGGCCCGGGGACTTGTGGCTCCTGGGGCCGCACAGGCTGCTCTGCGGGGACGCCACCGACGCGCAAGCGGTCGCGCGCCTGCTGGGGGACGTGCGCCCGCATCTGTGCATCTGCGATCCGCCCTATGGCGTAAACTACGACCCGGCCTGGCGGAACGGGACCGGCGCCTCACAGACCAAGCGCGTTGGAAAAGTGCGCAACGACGACCGGGCCGACTGGCGCGACGCTTGGGCGCTGTTCCCCGGCGAGGTGGCCTATGTCTGGCACGGGGCCCTGCACGCGGGGACGGTGGCCGAGAGCCTCGCCGCCTGCGGCTTCGAGATCCGCGCCCAGATCGTCTGGGCCAAGGAGCGGCTGGTGATGAGCCGGGGCCATTACCACTGGCAGCACGAACCCTGCTGGTACGCGGTCCGCGGAAAGGGCCACTGGTCGGGCGGGCGCAAGCAGACGACGCTGTGGAGCATCCCGAGCCGGGACCAGGATGCGGTCACCATCCACGGCACGCAGAAGCCGGTGGAGTGCATGCGCCGGCCGATCCTCAACAACTCGTCCCGCGGCCAGGCGGTCTACGAGCCGTTCTCGGGATCGGGGACCACGCTGATCGCGGCGGAGACCACCGGGAGGGCCTGCCTCGCGATGGAGCTGGACCCGGCCTACGTGGACGTGGCGGTGCGGCGCTGGGAGGCGTTCACGGGCAAGACGGCCACGCTGGAGGGCGGCGGGACCTTCGCGGAGGTTGCGGCGGAGCGGGACCCGTGAGCCAGTCCCCTGCCCTCTCCTTCGTCGAGGCCGGCGCGAACCTTGCGGTCGGCTACGCGCTGGCGGTGGCGACGCAGATCGTCGTCTTCCCGCTCTTCGACCTTCGGCCGACGCTCAAGGAGAACCTCGCGATCGGAGCCGTGTTCTCGGCCGTCTCGCTGGCGCGGGGGTTTGCGCTGCGCCGGCTGTTCGTTCGCTGGGAACGGAGACCGGCCGGGAAGCCGGCCCCCTGGGACGTGGCCCAGCCCGCCTCAGGCGTCGAGGAAGTAGACCCGCCCGCGGTCGTCGATCTTCTCGCTGCGGACCTCCAGGCCAAGCCGCTTCTTCAGGGCGCCCGAGAGCGCGCCGCGGACCGTGTGGGCGGCCCAGCCGGTGGCCTCGGCCATCTCGGCGAGGGTGGCCCCGCCTTCGGTGCGCAGCATCGCGATCAGGGCCGCCTGCTTCGTGCCCTCGCGCATCGTCCGCGCCTGGCGGCCGTTCTCGCGGGGCTCCTGGCCGCGCTGGTCACGCTGGGGGTCAACGCCGGCGAGGGCGATGAGGCCCGCCTCGGTGGCGCGCACGGCCCCCTCCGGGCCGGTCTCGGCGAAGCCGCGGGCGAGGAGCGCGTCGATCACCTTCTTCACGCTGCCGCCGGTCAGGCGCTCCGGCAGCGGAACCAGGCTATGACCGGGGCGGTCTGCGGCGGCGGCGAGGATCTCGCGCTGGGTCGGGGTGAGGGTCATATCGGCCTCCCGGCTGGGGCCGCCGGACCGTCCGGCGGCTGCTACGAGGACGAGCCCCGTCGGGCGGGGCGCGTCGCCGGGAGCCGAGGCGGGTCAGTCGGCGTGGTCGCCCTCGTGGAAGGCCGCGTCGCAGGGTCGTTTGTCGAAGAGCGTGTCGGCCAACTTGCCGAGCCGGCCGAACTGCACGCCCGCCTCCGCCTTCGCCTCAAGAGCGGCGTCGATTGGATGAAGCGACACGGAACCGACCATCACATCTCAGCCCGGGATTGCATGCGGAACCAAACATGCACCCATCGTCATATTCACTCAACAGGCGTCTCGCGGATTCACGACGCCAGGACGCCGGCATGACCCGCGGCCGCAAGCCGAAGCCGACCGCGCTGAAGCGGGCGCAGGGCAATCCGGGCAAGCGGGCGCTGAACCACGCCGAGCCGCAGCCGCCCGAGGGCCTGCCCTCCTGCCCGCCGCATCTTTCCGACGTGGCCCGCCAGGAATGGGACCGGGTCGCCCAGGTTCTGCACGACATGGGCGTCTTCACCGTCGTCGACCGCGCGGGCCTCGCCGCCTACTGCCAGGCCTACGGCCGCTGGGTGGAGGCCGAGGAGAAGCTCGCCCGGGGACCTGCCCTGATCAAGTCGCCTTCCGGCTACGTCCAGCAGTCCCCGTGGATGGGCATCGCCAACAAGCAGCTGGAGTTGATGGGCCGCTACATGGCCGAGTTCGGCATGACGCCGGCCTCCCGCAGCCGCGTCGCCACGGTCGACCCCCGGATGCAGGTCGAGCCCATGAAGATCATCCTGACGACCGTTGCAGCGGAGGGGCGTCGCATCGGCGCGCCACCCCGAGACGCTCCCGCCGTAGCAGGCTCCACCTCGATCGACGCGCCGTTGCACGACAAGCGCTGAAAGCGCGATCGGACCATTTTCCGCCGTTTCGGCGACTTGTTCCTACGAGGTCCGACCCAACTCGCCGTACACACCTGCCAAACCAACGTATGGCAGGTGTGAACACCCATGGCCGATCTCCGCCCCGCCCTGCGCATCGTCGCCTACGAGCGCGTCTCCACCGCCCGCCAGGGCCGCAGCGGGCTGGGGCTGGAGGCCCAGAGACGGGCGATCGAGCAGCTGGTCGAGGCGCGGGGCGCGACGCTGGTCGGGAGCTTCACCGAGGTGGAGAGCGGGCGAAAGGCGGACCGGCCCGAACTCCTCAAAGCCCTGCACCTGGCCAAGGTCACCGGCTCCACCCTGGTCATCGCCAAGCTCGACCGCCTCTCCCGCAACGCCGCCTTTCTGCTCGCGCTCCGCGACAGCGGCGTGCGCTTCCTCGCCGCCGATATGCCCGAGGCCAACGACCTCACCGTCGGCATCATGGCGTTGGTGGCGGAGCAGGAGCGGCTGGCGATCTCCCGGAGAACCAAAGAGGCCTTGGCGGCGGCCAAGGCCCGCGGTGTGAAGCTCGGCAATCCGAATGGGGCCGAGGCGCTCAAGCAGGCGACAGACGGCGGCGCGTCTCTTCGCGAGGCCGTCTCCGAGAATGCCGACGCCTTCGCCCGGGACCTCGCGCCGGTGGTCGAGGCGATCCAGGCGGAAGGCGTCACAAGCCTGCGCGGCATCGCGGCGGCGCTGAACGACCGCGGGATGCTCACCCGGCGGGGCGGGAGATGGCACGTGTCAAACGTGCGGAACCTACTCGCAAGATTCGATCGAGGCGACAGAGCTCAGGTGCCAAGGCTCTCCTCATCGGGGACGCCAGAGATGGCGAAAGCGCTGATGTCGGGCGCCTCGCCCCAATAGTTCCAATGAACAACGGTCGCGGAGGTATGGATGACGGCGTCGTAAGTCACCCATTGGCAGAGGATGTCGCAACGTAATCCACTGAGGCGCGAAAGCTCGCCATTGAGTGAAATGTGGAAATTCGTATCTGCTCATCCGAGCCGCAGGCGCACAGTGACCGCGCCGCGCTCGGTGGCGTGACGCCGCGTTTTGGGATCTGGACCGCGCCACGCTCGTCGCCGCCGCGCATGCACGAACTGGGGATTTCGTGCGCGCGGCGGCGACACCACCTTCGGATAGTCTTGATCCTGTCCCGCCCACAGGTTCAGGTTCTCCGCAATCTCCGGATTTGCCCGAGCTTGCCTGGCATCGGGCAAGAGCACCCTGCCGCCGAGCTCCACGCTGGACCGCTCGTCGCCGGCCCCTTCCGACGTCGACACCCTCGAGGCGTCCGAGCCGGCCGCGTGACGGGAGACTCCGTCCCTCCTTTCCCGAACAGGCGGGCGACGATCGGCGAAGCCAAGAGCACCATGCCGACGATGGTCATGGCTCGTCCGGGCCGCGGAACGGACCGATGCGCGTCGACGCCCGTTCAACCTGGTAGAGGTTGCTGTCCAGTCCCGCGATCCACTGCTTGCCCTCGGTCGTCAGCGACAGGAAGCCCAGCGCCGGCTGGATCAGGGGCTCGACCTGGCTTCGGAAAAAGGCGGGATAGATGTCCGCGAGATCGGCGGGACTGCGTACGCCCATCGCCTCGGCCGAGCCTGTCTCCTCGAACTCGTGGAACAATGCGCCGATCTTGCGATGGTAGAAGGGGTCGGCCATCTGCCCGATCAGATCCGCGGCGCGAACCAGCCCGGCCTCGGTGTCGGTTTCGGCGTGGTCCGCGCCGGGAGGGGGAGGGAAGCGGGTCATTTCGATGGCCGCGCAGATCCGCTCCTCGTCGATGAAGCTGGAACGCCCGAAGCGCTGGCGCGCGTAGATCTTGCCCCGATCGACATGGAAGGGGGCGAGCCAGGCGTCGGAAGCCCCCCGCGGCGGCGTCACCAAGCGCCCCGTCTCGTCGGCGACGACCTGGTCCTTGCCGTCCCCGGGACAGAGGTCGCGGACGTAGCCGACGTCATGCACCAGCAGCGCGCACATGTAGTGGAGCCAATCCTCGGGCGTGATCGCCGAGGACAGCAGTCGTCCGCGCAGGATCTGCTGGCCGACGAGCACCACCATCACCGTGTGCTCGGCATTGTGGTAGAGTGCGTCGGAGTTCCCGATCCGCTCCAGCACGAGACGGGCCGCGCCGCCGATATAGGCTGCGTATTCGGTGCGGCGGTGCGAGAAGTACTGCAGGTAGGTCTTCTCGAGATGCGCGCTCAGCGCATCGGCCATCACGGATGTGGGGTTCAACATCGCGGCGGCCCTCCCTGCTCCCGGCGCCGCCGCCTGACCGGCGGCCGCGCGCATCCGATGCGCCAGGCAGGACCTTATCATGCCGCGCCGCGAAGGTCGGGCGCCTTTGACGCAGGGGCCGAGGCTAGGCGCGTTGGCCGGTTGCGAGGGGATCATGGCCTGGGACGGACCGTGGGCTATGCGCCGCCCTGCACCGGAAAGCGCTCAGGAGCAGGGAACAAGAGACGCTGAGGCCGGCAAGCGCCCGGAGACCCCGTTCGTCATCGCCGACGGATTCCGCTGGACCGCTCTGCGGGGCGGTTGAGCGTCGACCAAGCGATCAACAGGCAAGGCGCCCGGCTGGCGGCCCAAGGGTCAGCGGGACGCCGTGGTTTGAACGGGGATAGAAACCGCCGGGACGTCGCCACGCTGCGGTCTCGTCCGCGCCTCAGCAAGACCAGTCGGCTTCCTGAACTCGAAGAGGGCGTCACTGCGCCAGCGGCGCGATGAGACCCAGGCGAAGTCGCGCCCCGCCACGACTCGCCGCTTGCCGATGGGGCGTCTACGGGGGCAGGGTCAGCCGCGACGGTCTCGGCATGATCGGGGGGCCGCCAGCTCGTCGCCAGATTCGGTTGACGGCGGCACAGGTGCGCCTCGCAGCCGGGCCCGACGGCGAGAACGCCGGTCTTAGAGGCGTTCGGCGGTCGTTCCGACGACGCTGCCGTCTCCGCCGTCGCCGAGCGGCTGCCGATGGCGGCGGCGGGCTTCGCCCTCTGCTTCCCGGGCCTCGCGACCACCCTCGCGGGCGGCTTCGTGTCGCTGGCGCTGGCGGCCCGGGGCTGGCGCGACGACCACCGCGTCGGGATGGCCCGGTCCTGGCGACCTCCCCGGACCGCATCGCCGACGCGGCCCGAGGACCGGATCCGTCTCAGAAGCGGATCGAGACGTCGATCCCCCCGGCGTGGCCGGTATAGCCGTCGCCGAAGGCGCCCTCGTAGCGCAGCCCGATCGAGACCCGCTCGCCCTGCGCCAGGCTCACGCCCGCCGCCAGCCGCGCCGTGGTCGCGGGCATCGCCACCCCGTTCGAGAAGCCCGCGGCCCCGCTGGCGTCGCCCGCCAGCCGCGCCGTGGCGTCGTAGGAATCGAGGCTCGACAGGCTCGCGCCCGCCCGTGCCCAGAGCCCCAGCGCCAGCCCCTCGCCCAGGTCGCGCTCGGTCCCGAACTCGACCGCGGGGGTCACCACCACCGCCGTCGCCTCGCTGGCCGAGACGCGCAGGCCCCGCGCGCCCAGCCCCCGCTCGCGCCAGCCGTCGGCGGCGACGTGGACCAGGTCCAGGTCCACCATCGGCCGCACCCAGCCGCCCGAGGTCGCCGGCAACGCCTGGGTCCAGGACGCCCGCAGCCGCGCGCCGAGGCTGAGCGTGTCGTGCTCGCCCGAGCCCTTGCCGGCGACGAAG
>CAXGVP010000213.1:0-6226 GCA_964013055.1 uncultured Albimonas sp. | reverse complement strand
TCGACTACGGCGCCAAGCGCAACATCCTGCGCTGCCTCGCCTCGGCCGGCTGCGACGTGACCGTGCTGCCCGCCACCGCCACCGCGGAGGAGGTGCTGGCCCACGATCCCGAGGGCGTGTTCCTCTCCAACGGCCCCGGCGATCCGGCGGCGACCGGCGTCTACGCCGTGCCGATGATCCAGGGCGTGCTGGAGAAGGGGCTGCCGCTGTTCGGGATCTGCCTCGGCCACCAGATGCTGGCGCTGGCGCTGGGCGGCAGGACGGTGAAGATGTCCCACGGCCACCACGGCGCCAACCACCCCGTCAAGGACGTCGAGACCGGCAAGGTCGAGATCACCTCGATGAACCACGGTTTCGCCGTCGACGCCCAGAGCCTGCCCTCGGGCGTGGTCGAGACGCATGTCTCGCTCTTCGACGGCTCCAACTGCGGGATCCGGGTCGAGGGCAAGCCGGTGTTCTCGGTCCAGCATCACCCCGAGGCGAGCCCGGGGCCGATGGACAGCCACTATCTCTTCGACCGTTTCGTCGCCTCGATGGGCTGACGCCCGGTCTCCCGAAAACCGCAAAGACCGCCCTCCGGGGCGGCCTTCGTGTCTTCGGGGATGCAGAGTTGACAGCTGTCAACTCGCGCGCGAGCTCACAGCGCCGGCAGGTCCAGCGGGTCGAGGATCGAGCGGCCGCCGTCCACGTCCACGATCTGCCCCGTCACGAAGCCCGCGGCGGGGGAGGCGAGGAACAGCGCCGCCTCGGCCGCCTCGGCCGCGTCGCCGATCCGGCCGAGCGGCGTGGCGCGCACGATGTCGGCGCGCTGCTCGGGGTGCTCGCGCAGGGACTCGCGCATCGCCGCCGTCATCAACGAGCCCATGGCGACCGCGTTCACCCGGATGCCCTCCGGCGCCAGCGCCACCGCCATCGAGCGGGTCATCTGCTCGATCGCGGCGCAGGCCACCGAATAGGCGATGGTGCGCGGCGCCGCGCGCCGGGCCGCCACCGAGCTGAGGTTGACGATGGCGCCGGTCGAGGCGCCGGGGGTCGGCGCCTCGGTCGCCTCGCCGCGCTGGGCGATCATCCGCCGCGCCGCCGCCTGGCAGAGCTGGAAGGACACCCGCACGTTCAGCTCGAAGCTCTTGCCCAGCGCGGTCGGGTCCATCTCGAGCATGTCCACATGCTCGACCACCCGCATGGCGTTGGCGAGGATGTCGACCCGGTCGTAGGCGTCCAGCGCCGAGGCCATCAGGTTCTGCACCCCCAGCGCGGCCGAGAGATCGGCGGCGAAGGCCTGCGCCTCGCCGCCTTCCTCGCGGATCCGCTCGACGGTGACGGCCAGCGAGGCCTCGTCCCGATCGCAGGCCACGACCCGCGCTCCGGCGGCGGCGAACTTCAGGGCGATGGCCCGGCCGACGCCGCGCCCCGCCCCGGTCACCACCGCGGTCTTCCCCTCCAGCGCCTGCGGCATGAAGCTCCCTCGTCGCAGCCAGATCCGGCGCGCAGCCTATCCCCGCGGGCCCGGGAACGGAACGCCTCAAAAAGCAAGGCGCCGCCGCGACAGGGGTCGCGGCGGCGCGGGAGATCGGGTCGGCGGGCGGACGGGCCGCCGACCGGAAGGGACTTCGCCGGGCGACGCGGGGGCCGCCCGCGGTCTTTTGGTGGGGGCAGGGGCCGCCCGGGGGCTTTCGCCCCCGGGCGGCCGTGGCCGCCCGGGGGACGGGTCAGAGGACGAACCAGCCCTCGTTCGCCGTGGCGCCGCTCAGCAGCTCGAGCGCGAAGTCGGCCGCGCCGTCGCCGGTCACGTCGGCCTCGACCCTGAGCACGTCGCCCAGGTCCTCGACCCGCAGCTCGCCCGCGGCGCCCGAGAAGGCGGCGGCGCCGATGAAGCTCATCGCGTCGTCCTCCGCCGTCGAGGGGTCGGCGTCGATCCGCGAGACGTCGATCAGGTCGCCGTCCCGGGCGCGGAAGTCGGTGATCGTGTCGACGGACCCGGTGTCGAGCGCGTTGAACACGAAGTGGTCCGCGCCCTCGCCGCCGGTCAGCTCGTCGGCCCCGCGGCCGCCCGCGATGCGGTCGTCGCCGTCGCCGCCGTCCATCACGTCGGCGCCGAAGCCGCCGGCCATCCGGTCGTTCCCCTCGCCGCCGAACATCCGGTCGGCGCCGCCGGCGCGGTAGAGCTGGTCGTCGCCCAGGCCGCCGCGCATCACGTCGTCGCCGTGGCCGCCGTCGAGCGTGTCGTCCCCCCGATTGCCCTTGAGGATGTCGTCGCCGTCGCCGCCTTCCAGCGTGTCGTCGCCGCCTTGGCCCAGGATGGTGTCGTCGCCGCCCCAGCCGGCCAGCAGGTCGCCCGTCGGGCCGCCCTCGATCAGCTCGTCCTCGTCGCCGGGGGCCTCGACCTCGACCGCGCCGATGAACTCGTGCAGCACGTAGATCGCGGCGCGGTGATCCTCGACGGACTGCGCCCAGTCGTTGACGCCGGCCGAGGTGGCGGGAACCAGCTCGTAGCCCAGCCCGTCGGCGGTCAGGGCCAGCTCCTCGTCCACCCAGTTCACGCCGCTGCCGACGTCGTTGATGCCGTCGCCGTTGCGGTCGGAGCCCCAGGCGACGTCGTAGAGCGTGCGGGTCACCGCCTCGAGGTCCGAGGGGTCGCCGTCGATGTCCTGGTACCAGGTCACCCAGATGTCGCCGAAGGTGGCCTCGCGGTCGTAGTCGAAGGCCTCGCCGCCGTCCTGGAGGAAGCTGTAGTAGTCCACCGTCGTGGTCGGGCCGCTGTCGTCGACCGCGTTGACCTCCATCAGCGTGTGGGCGGTCAGCACGCCGTCCAGGCTGACCGGCACGAACTTGTTGAACACGCCCGCCAGCAGGCCGGTCGGGTTCCAGCCCGCGGCCAGCAGGTCCTGGAGGGCCTGCGGCAGCTCGCCGGCGTTGGCCTGCGCCTGCGTCCACGAGGTCGCGCCGCCCGCCTGCATCACCAGCTTGTAGAGCGCGAGGCATTCGCGCGGGCTGTCGATCAGCACGCCGTCGACGGCGATCCGGCCGGTGGCGTCGGCGGCGATCTCGGTCCCGGCCTCGATCTTGCCGAGCGCCTCGCCCAGCGCGTTCTCGACCACCGAGTCGGGCGAGCGGATGATGTTCGCCCGCTCCAGCTCGACCTCCTGCACGAAGGGCTCGAGCTCGGCCGGGATCTCCCAGTCGCCCTCGGTCCCCTCGACCAGGTGGATGGGGAACAGCTCGCCCGTCTCGGGGTTGTAGCCGATGGGAACTTCCTGCCCGTTCTCATCCAGGAGGGGCGCGCCGTCGCCGCCGCCGTCCGAGGGGTCGTAGTCGCGCGTCAGCACCCACAGGTCGCCATAGAGGTCGCCCGTGCCGCCGGAGCCGCCGGAGCCTGCACCCGTGTCAGCCATGATCCTCACCTTCGTTTTTCGGGCCGCCGTCGCGGGGCCCTTTGGCTGCACTCTGCCCATCGCGGCGAGTCGGACATTGATGCATGTCAAAACGTGAATGTATTGTATCGAAACCGTGTCCACGGGGACCCGGGCGGGGGCCGCGGCGCTTGCCAATCCCGCCCTGCGGGAGTGTATTCGGGGCCAAGTCTGTCCAGGGAGGACGCCCATGACCTCGCCCTTCGCCCTCGGTCTGGAGCGCAACCGCGCCAACCACCGCCCCCTCACGCCGCTGAGCCTGCTCGACCGGGCCGCCGACGCCTTCCCCGAGCATGTCGCGGTGATCAACGGCGAGGAGCGGCGCAGCTATGCCGAGCTGCGGGCGCGGTCCCGCCGTCTGGCCTCGGCGCTCGACGCGATGGGGATCGGCAGGGACGACGTGGTCTCGGCGCTCTTGTTCAACACGCCGGCGATGCTGGAGTGTCATTACGGGCCGGCGATGATCGGGGCGGTGCTGAACGCGGTGAACACGCGGCTGGACGCGGCGGGGATCGGCTTCATCCTCGACCATGCCGAGGCCAAGGTGCTGATCGTGGACGCCGAGCTGGTTCCGCTGGCGAAGGAGGCGCTGGCCCGCGCCTCGGTCAACCCGCGGATCATCGTCTATCGCGACCGCGCCGCGCCCGAGACCCATGCCGCCGCCGGCGACTGGGAGGACTACGACGCCTTTCTGGAGACCGGCGATGCGGCGTTCGAGGGGCCGGGGCCGCGGGACGAGTGGGATGCGATCGCGCTGAACTACACGTCGGGCACCACGGGCGATCCCAAGGGGGTGGTCTATCACCACCGCGGCGCGATGCTGCTGGCGACGGGGAACGTGATCCATTCGGGCATGGGTCAGCACCCGGTCTACCTGTGGACGCTGCCGATGTTCCACTGCAACGGCTGGTGCTTCCCGTGGACGATCTCGGCCAAGGCGGGGACCCATGTGTGCCTGCGGGCGGTGCGGGCGAAGCCGATCTTCGACGCGATCGCGGACCTGGGCGTGACCCACATGTGCGGCGCGCCGATCGTGATGTCGACGCTGCTGAACGCGCCCGAGGCCGACAAGCGGCCGCTGCCCCAGGCGGTGCAGTTCCTGACCGCCGCCGCGCCCCCGCCCGAGGCGACGCTGGCGGCCATGGCCGAGGCCGGCTTCAAGGTCACCCATGTCTACGGCCTGACCGAGGTCTACGGCCCCGCGGTGATCAACGAGTGGAAGCCGGAGTGGGACGCGCTGCCCCCCGCCGAGCAGGCGAAGATGAAGGCGCGCCAGGGGATCCGCTATGCCGCGCTCGAGGCGCTGGACGTGCTGGACCCGAAGACCATGGCGCCGGTGCCGGCGGACGGCGAGACCATGGGCGAGGTCGCCTTCGGCGGCAACGTCGTCATGAAGGGCTACTTCAAGAACCCCTCGGCGACGGAGAAGGCGCTGAAGGGGGGCTGGTTCTGGTCGGGGGATCTGGCGGTGAAGCATCCCGACGGGTGGATCCAGCTCAAGGACCGCTCGAAGGACATCATCATCTCGGGCGGCGAGAACATCTCGTCCATTGAGGTCGAGGAGACGCTCTATCGCCACCCGGCGGTGGCGATGTGCGCGGTGGTGGCGCTGCCGGACGAGAAATGGGGCGAGACGCCCTGCGCCTTCGTGGAGCTGCGCGAGGGGCGCGAGGCGACGGAGGCCGAGATCGTGGCCCACTGCCGGGCCGAGCTCGCCCACTTCAAGGCGCCGCGCAAGGTGATCTTCGGGGAGCTGCCCAAGACCTCGACCGGCAAGGTGCAGAAATTCGCCCTGCGCGAGCAGGCGAAGGCGATGGCCGAGCGCGGCGCCGCCTGAGCCGGCCCGAGGCGACGCGTCCCGCGGGTCTCCGCGGGGCGTGGCCCGCAGGGCAGGGGGGCGGCTGAATGCGCGAGCGCGACGAGGATGCGGACGAGGACGCCCCGCCGGGGCGGCTCGGGCGCCTGCGGCAGCGGCTTTATGCGCAGCTCGATTCGGACGGCTGGCACGGCGAGCTGATGTCGCCGCTGAATGCGCTGGTGGCGGGGGTGGTGGCGGTGTCCTGTCTCGCCGCCGCGCTGCTGACCGAGCCGGGGCTCGCGGGGCTGCATCCCTGGCTGGAGCGGCTGCTGGCGGGCTGCGCGGCGTTCTTCACGGTGGAATTCGCCGGCCGGGTCTGGGTGAAGCCCGAGAGCCCGCACTGGCGTGCGATGGGCTGGCGCTGCCTGCGGGGGCCGACGGGGTGGCATGCCTCGCTGGACCTGCTGGCGCTGGTGGGGATCTGGATCGAGGTGGCGACGGGGGCGGGCTATGGCCTGTCGGCGATGCTGCGGCTGCTGCGGCTGCTGCGGGTGTTCGTCTCGGGGTCGGACACCGCGATGGCGCGGGCGGCGCGGGAGGTGACGCGGGCGGTGCGCGAGCGGCGGCTGGAGCTGGCGGTCAGCTTCTCGGTGGCGGGGCTGGTGCTGATGGCGGCCTCGATCGCGATGTACGTGGCCGAGCGGGAGGTGCAGCCGGAGGCCTTCGGCTCGATCCCGCGGGCGATGTGGTGGTCGGTGGTGACGCTGACCACGGTCGGCTACGGCGACGCCACGCCGGTGACCGCGGCGGGGCGGGTGATCGCGGGGCTGACGGCGCTGTTCTCGGTGGCGCTGGTGGCGCTGCCGGCGGGCATCATGGCCGCCGCCTTCTCGGACGCGCTGCAGCGGGCGCGGCGGCGGCGGGACCCTGACTGAGGGCGCGTCCCGTTCCCCATGTCCCGCCCGTGGCCGCCTCCGCGCCGCCCGGGCCAGGGCCCCACCCACCCACCCCGCCCTGG
>CAXGVP010000212.1:0-6248 GCA_964013055.1 uncultured Albimonas sp. | reverse complement strand
TGCTGGAAGATCCGCACCATGGCCCCCGACGCCGAGGCGGAGCTGGACCGGCTGCTGGCCGGCGACCCCTCCGCCGCGGCGGAGTGGGAGCGTCGCCAGAAGCTCGATCGCGACCCCCGGGTGATCCCCGCGGGGCGGCTGCTGCGACGCTCCTCGCTCGATGAGCTGCCGCAGCTGTGGAACGTGTTCGTGGGCGACATGAGCCTGGTGGGCCCGCGTCCCTACACCCCTCCGCAACGCCGGATGCACGCCCTGCCCGAGCTCTACGAGAGCCTGCGCCCCGGCCTGACCGGCTTCTGGCAGATCGGCCCCCGCGGCGAGGGCGGCGACTTCGCCCTGCGCGCGGTCGAGGACGCCCGCTACTGGCGCGAGCTGTCGCTGGGCGCCGACCTGCGCGTGATCCTGCGCACCGCCGCCATCGTGGTGAAGGGAGACGGGCGTTGACCGCGCTGCGTCCCCCGGCAGGGCCCCGCCCCTCCGCTTTCCCCCTTCCGTCTCCTTGCAGGCGAGGCTCATGACCCGACGACCGACATTTCCGGCGCCCACGCCCCTGCCCCGCGCGCCCCTGCCGCCCGCGTCCCTGCCGCCCGCGTCCCTGCCCCGCGAGCCCCGGCGCGCCGCGCCTGCGACGACCGCCCGCGGCCTGCGTCTGCTGGTGCTGGGCATGAACTACGCGCCCGAGCCGGTGGGCGTGGCGATCTACACCACCGGCCTGGCCGAGGGGCTGGCCGCCTGCGGCCACGAGGTGACGGTGGTCGCGGCCACGCCCTGGTATCCCGCCTGGGCGCCGATGCCCGGCCACGGCCGCGGCTGGTCCGAACAGCGGGAGCGCGGGGTGCGCGTGATCCGCTGCCCGCACCCGATCCCCGCCCGCCCCACCGCCGCGCGCCGGATCCTGCAGCAGGGCGGCTGGGCCGCCGCCGCCGCCGGCCCGATGCTGGCCCGCGCCGCCCGCGGCATCGACGCCGTGCTGGCGATCGCCCCCGCCGCGCTCGCCGCCCCGGTGGCGCTGGCGACCGCCCGGATCGCCGGCGTTCCGGCCTGGCTGCATGTGCAGGACTTCGAGGCGGAGGCGGTGTTCGGCGCCGGCCTGATCGATTCGCGCGGCCGCCTGGGCCAGCTCGCCGCCCGCACGGCGCTGGGCTTCGAGGCGGGGCTGATGCGCCGCTTCGACCGGGTCTCGGCGATCTCGCCGGCGATGCGCGCCAAGCTGGCCGAGAAAGGCGTCGCCCCCGACCGCATCCGCGAGCTGCGCAACTGGGCCGAGGATTCGATCCGGCCGATCCACGGCCCCTCCCCCTACCGCCGCGAATGGGGGCTCGAGGGGCGGCGGGTCGCGCTCTACTCGGGCAACCTCGGGGCCAAGCAGGGGCTGGGCCTGGTGCTGGA
This sequence comes from uncultured Albimonas sp., assembly GCA_964013055.1. Lineage (GTDB taxonomy): Bacteria > Pseudomonadota > Alphaproteobacteria > Rhodobacterales > Rhodobacteraceae > Albimonas. The sequence goes on along the minus strand of CAXGVP010000212.1, from coordinate 4,859 downwards.
GGCCGCGCGCCGGCTGGCCGCCCGCCCGGAGCTCGAGGATCTGGTGTTCGTGATCTGCGGCGAGGGGCCCCAGATGGCCCGCCTGCAGGCGGAGGGGGGCGATCTGCCCAACCTCGCCCTGCGCCCGCTGCAGCCGATGGCCCGGCTGGGGGAGCTGCTCGGCCTCGCGGACCTGCATCTGCTGCCGCAGGTGGCGGGGGCGGCGGACCTGGTGCTGCCCTCGAAGCTCGCCAACATGCTCGCCTCCGGCCGCCCCGTCGTCGCGACCGCCGCCGAGGGCACGCAGCTGGCGGCCGAGGTCGCGGGCTGCGGCCTGGTCAGCCCGCCCGGCGACGCGGAGGCCTTCGCCGAGTCGATCGCCGCGCTCGCCGCCGCGCCGCGGATGCGCGCGGCCCTGGGGGAGGCGGCGCACGCGCGCGCCCTCGCCCGCTGGGACCGCGCCTCGGCGATCGCCTCGGCCGAGCTGGAGCTGCGCGCCATGGCCGGCCGCGCCGAGATCCCGCCCTCGATCCGCGCCTCGGCGTCCTTCGGGGACGAGGCCCTGCCCACCCCCCGCCTGGCGAGGCGCGGATGAACCCGCCCGCCCCCTGCGCGCCCTTCCCCGGGGCGCGTCCGACCCGACCCGCGCACGGAGCCGCCCCATGAAACGCGCCCTGATCACCGGTGTCACCGGCCAGGACGGCGCCTATCTCGCCGAACTGCTGCTGGAGAAAGGCTACGAGGTCCACGGCCTGAAGCGCCGCGCCTCGTCCTTCAACACCGCCCGCGTCGACCACCTCTACCGCGACCCGCACGAGGGCAACGTGCGGTTCCGGCTGCACCATGGCGACATGACCGACGGCTCGAACCTGATCCGCATCATGCAGGAGGTGCGCCCGCACGAGGTCTACAACCTCGCCGCCCAGTCCCATGTCCAGGTCAGCTTCGAGACCCCGGAATACACCGCCAACGCCGACGCCATCGGCACGCTGCGCCTGCTGGAGGCGATCCGCATCCTGGGCCTGGAGGAGCAGGCGCGCTTCTACCAGGCCTCGACCTCCGAGCTCTACGGCCAGGTCGCCGAGACGCCGCAGCGCGAGACCACGCCCTTCCGCCCCCGCAGCCCCTACGCCTGCGCCAAGCTCTACGCCTACTGGATCACGGTGAACTACCGCGAGGCCTGGGGGATCCACGCCTCGAACGGGATCCTGTTCAATCACGAGAGCCCCCTGCGGGGGGAGACCTTCGTGACCCGCAAGATCACCCGCGCGGCGGCGGCGATCGCGCTGGGCCTGCAGGACCGGCTCTACCTGGGCAACCTGGACGCGCGGCGCGACTGGGGGCATGCGCAGGACTACGTCGAGGGGATGTGGCGGATTCTCCAGCAAGAGGAGGCGGACGACTACGTGCTGGCGACGGGGCAGACGCACTCGGTGCGCAGCTTCGCCTCGCGCGCCTTCGCGGCCGCCGGGATCGCGCTGGACTGGAAGGGGGAGGGCCTGTCGGAGAAAGGGGTCGACGCGGGTTCCGGCGAGATCCGGGTCGAGATCGACCCGCGCTATTTCCGCCCCGCCGAGGTCGACCTGCTGATGGGCGACCCGGCCAAGGCGCGCGAGCGGCTGGGCTGGACCCACACCCGCGACCTGGACGCGCTGGTGGGCGAGATGGTGGCCGCGGACCTCGAACTGCTGGGGCGCGAGGGCCTGCCCCGCGCCGAGAGGATGGCCTGAGGCGACGCCCCCGGATGACGTCGCGAAACGCGCGAAAGTCTTGTCTCTGCGAAGAAATTTCGCGGTCGGCGGAGATTCTCAGCGCAGGTTCATGCTCGTCTCGCTAGGGTTGTCCGGTCAAAGCCTCCGTCGATCGCGACGGGCTGTTCCGGAGCGGGAGGGGGCGATCGACGCGTAGTGTTCTTGAGGTGCGTATGGGTGCTCTGATCGCGGGCACGGCGTTGGGCGTCGTGTTCCTGACGGCGGCCTTCTGTCTTGGCCTGTCCATTCCGGCGGCGCTGGCCGCGCAATCGCTCGGCGGAATCAGCGTCACGCTGATCGTCGCGGGCGTGCAGAGCCGGGCGGCCGCGCGCCGCGCACGCACCGCGGCCCACGAGCGGGACGCGGCGCAGAGCCGTCCCGCCGGCCATCCTGAGCGCCCCTGCGGCAAGCTCCGTCCGCAATCGGCCTGACCGGCCGCTTTTCGCCAGTCGCCCCGCGCCGACCCCGGGCATGGGCGCCGGGGCCGCCTTCAGGTCCGGGCGAGGCGTGCCTGCGCGAGGCGTCGCCTGGGGTCGCGGGCCGCAACCCGCAGCGACCAGGCCCGTGGGGTCGTGCCGCTGGCCGCGGCGCTCTGGGCGCGCGCAGGGGTCGGGCGGCTCGGGCAGCGCCGGCCGCCGGCAGGCTTAACGCGGCGTTTACCTTCACGAGGCAGGGTGCTCGCGACCAGAATGGCGCCGGGAGCTTCGCATGCCGCCCGACCTCCTGCCGGTCGGCTTCGCCGCCGCCGGCTTCACCGGACTTTGCGTCCTGTTCTGCTGGCGCCGCACCGCCTGGTACGCGCCGGCCGTGATGTGGAGCGGCTTCTGCTGCGCCGGCATCCTCGCCTTGTGGGTGGTGATCGCGGCCGGGGTGCACCTGCCCGCGCTGGGCCTGTCGCCGATGCCAACCATCCGGCTGGGGGAGCAGTTCGCCCCCACCGCGCTGTTCTTCTCGGTGCAGGCGCTGATCGGCCCGCTGTCGGTGATCGGCTGGCGACCCGCGGCCGGAAGCGCAGGGGCCGGCGGCGCCGGGCGGGCCCTGCGCGAGGCGCTGGCCCGCGCCCGCGCCAGCGGCGCCGCGCGGGCCTATGCGCTGCTCGCCGCCACCGCCTGCGCGCTGCACCTGGCGATGATCGACCGCGACGCCTTCTACCTCAACAGCGAGTATCTTTCGCTGGCCGATCCGACGCGCAACGGCGTCGGCCTGGGCGTCGGCGCCTTCGTGAACAACGTGCTGCGCCCGCTGGCCCTGCCCGCCTTCCTGCTGCTCGCGATCCGCGACAACGGCGAACCGGGCGAGACCGCGCGCCGCCGCGGCCCCGACCTGCAGACCGCCCTGCTGTTCGCCATCTGCGCCTATGCCTTCGCCTTCAGCCTGGCGGTCTATTCGCGCTACCTGATGGTCTATGTCTTCGTGTTCTTCATGGGCCGGGTGTTCTCGCTGCGCCGCGGGGGGGCGGGGGCGACGCTGGCCTTCGCGCTCTACACGCTGCTGATCCTGGGCTGCTTCGTGGTGGCGCTGGCGGGACGCGGGCACGCGACGCAGGGCCTCGGCTCGGTGCTGCCGGTGATCGAGGCGCTGGACGTCGGCCACCTGGGCTGGCTGGCCGCCAAGCTGGGCGCGACCTCGTTCGACGCGGGCATGAGCTTCGCCAACGCGCTGCGCCATGCGCCGGTCTACGATCCGGCCTACCAGGTGCTGAGCTTCAGCCCCCTGCCCTCGTTCCTCGACGGGTTCGACGTCGGCCACATGGAGCAGCGGATCAACATCTACGTGCCGTTCTCGGCCTTCGGCGAGGCGGTGCATTTCCATCCGCTCGCGGCGCCGCTGCTGTTCGCGGCCTGCCTGGCGGCCACGCGCCAGCTGACGCTGGGCTTCTTCCGCGACGGCGACGCGCTGAGCGCGGCGCTGTTCCCGCTTTACCTGGTGTGCCTGCTGAAGCTGCAGACCTACCCGATCCGCGCCTCGCTGCGGATCGTGGTCGCGATCGCGGTGATCTCGTGGCTGAGCGTGCAATGGCGCCGGCGCTCGGCGCGGCGGACGGGGCTCGCCTACGCCTGAGGGCGCCTGGGCAGCGCCCCGCGGGCGGCCAGCGCCGTGACCAGCGCCAGCGCGCAGGAGGTGGCGCAGACCGTCCAGGCCGCCCCCACGACCCCGGCCGAGGGCGCAACCGCCGCGATCGCCAGCGCCTGCGCCGCGGCCAGCGCCAGCCCCGCCCGGCCCAGCGCCCGCATCCACGGCCCCGAGATCGCCACCACCATCAGCGGCGCCGCCAGCGAAGCCGCCATCTCGGCCAGCGCCAGCGGGGCCAGCGCGGCCCCCGCGCGCCCGAAGGCCTCGCCGAACAGCAGCGTCGGGGCCTCGGGCCAGGCGACGACCACCGCCACCGCGGGCGCGCCCCAGGCGAGGATCGCCGCGGCGCCGCCCCCCAGCACCTGCAGCAGCCGGCGCCGGTCGCCGGCGTGCAGCGCCCGGCTGGTCCAGGGCTGCAGCACCTGCGCCAGCAGCAGCGGCGGCGCGCTGACCAGGAAGGCCAGCCGCTGCGCCGCGGCGTAGAGGCCCGCCGCCTCGAACCCCAGCAGCGGCGCGATCAGCAGCATGTCGGCCCGCGCCAGCAGCATCCGCGGCGCCAGCGAGGGCAGCAGCGCGCGCGCCTCGGCGGCCCAGATCGCGGGCTCGCCCGGCTCGGCCCCGCCGCCTGCAGCGGCCGGCGCGGCCCCGCCGCCTGCGGCGTCCGGCGCGGCCCGGCGCGCCAGCGCCAGCGAGGCCCAGCCCGAGCCCGCCCCCGCCGCCGCGAACACCCCCGCCGCCGCCGCGGCGCCGCCGATACCGCCCAGCGGGGCGGCGGCCAGCGCCGCGGCCAGCGTCGCGGCGGGCGCCAGGAAATCCTCCAGCGCCACGCCCGTGGCCGGCCGGAACAGCGCCGTCAGCTGCTGGCGGCCCAGCCGGCGCAGCGCCGCGCCGGGGGCGACGAGGGCGGCCAGCGCCAGCCCCTCGGCCAGGCCCGCCGCGCCCCCCGCCAGCGCCAGGCCCGCGGCGAGCAGCCCCAGCAGCCCGCCCGCCGCCAGCCCGCCGCGCATCACGGCGCGCGTGGACCGGTCCATCAGCAGGCGCAGCAGCGCGGGGCGG
>CAXGVP010000211.1:0-6261 GCA_964013055.1 uncultured Albimonas sp. | reverse complement strand
GGGGAACCGCTCGCCCGGCATCTGCGCGGCATAGCCGGCGGCGCCGGGCAGGGGGGGACCCGAGGCCTGCTTGAGCGGCTCGATCTCCGCCCCCTCGGGATAGTCGGGCAGGATGTCCTTGAGCCGCGCCGCCGGCAGCAGCAGCGACAGGGCGGCGCGGCGCACGTCGACGGCCGCCTGGTCGGTCAGCCGAAGCGCCACCAGCTTGGCGATCGAGAGGCTGTCGGCCGGCGTCCACGGCGCGATCGCCGAGGAGAACAGGTAGAACTCCGGCGCGCCCCGCCCCAGCGCCTCGCGTCCCACTGCGCGGATATACGCGTTCACCCCCGCCGAATAGGCCTCGAGCGCCGCGCGCGCCTCCGGCGTCTGGTGGGCGACGGCCTGGCGGGCGAGGCCGTAGAGGTCGAGGCCGCGCATCATCTGGTCGACCGCCAGCGTGCGCTCTCCGAACAGCTCAGACAGGCGGCCCTGCGCGGCGCGGCGGGAGGTCTCCATCTGCCACAGCCGGTCCTGGGCATGGGCGAAGCCGAGGCCGTAGAAGACGTCGGCCTCGCTCTCGCCGCGGATGTGGGGGACGGCGTGCAGGTCGCGCAGGATGTCGACGCGCGCGCTCAGGCCCGGCGCCTCGAAGTCGCGGTCGTAGTCGGGGATCGAGCCCGAGACCAGAACCCACGCCAGCGCCAGCGCGCCGAGCGCCAGCGCCGCCATGACGCCGAACAGGCGCGAGAGCCATTTGAAAAGCTGGGCCAATCCGCCGTCCTGCAAGATCTCCGGGGCCGCCGGGGCCCGTCTCCGCGCGCGGCGCAGGAGGAGGCCGATTCTCCGGCGGCTTGACCTGACCATCCCCGGCGGACAGTTTCCAGCCCTCAGGGCGGGCGACGCCGCGCCCGCGGATGCACTGACGGAGGACCTCCCATGGCCAAATGCGCGTTCATCGGACTGGGGGTGATGGGCTTCCCCATGGCCGGCCACCTGCAGGCCAAGGGGCATGAGGTGACGGTGTGGAACCGCACCCACGCCAAGGCCGAAAAGTGGGTCGAGCCCCACGGCGGCAAGATGGCCGCCAGCCCCGCCGGCGCGGCCGAGGGGGCCGAGTTCGTCTTCGCCTGCGTGGGCAACGACGACGACCTGCGCCAGGTGACCACCGGGCCGGGCGGCGCCTTCGAGGGCCTGCACGCCGGCGCGATCTTCGTCGACAACACCACCGCCTCGGCCGGCGTCGCGCGCGAGCTTCATGCCGCCGCGGCCGAGCATGGCGCCGACTTCATCGACGCCCCCGTTTCCGGCGGCCAGGCGGGCGCCGAGAACGGCGTGCTCACGGTGATGTGCGGCGGCGACGAGGCGCCCTATGCGAAGGCCGAGCCGGTGATCGGCTGCTTCGCGCGCTCCTGCCGGCTGATGGGGCCGTCGGGCTCGGGGCAGCTGACCAAGATGGTCAACCAGATCTGCATCGCGGGCCTGGTGCAGGGCCTGTCGGAGGGGCTGGCCTTCGCGCAGAAGGCAGGTCTGGACGGCGAGGCGGTGGTCGACGTGATCTCCAAGGGCGCCGCGGGGTCCTGGCAGATGGAGAACCGCCACAAGACCATGCTGGCCGACGAGTTCGAGTTCGGCTTCGCGGTGGACTGGATGCGCAAGGACCTCGGGATCTGCCTGGCCGAGGCGCGCGAGAACGGCGCCTCGCTGCCCGTCGCCGCGCTGGTCGACCAGTTCTACGCCCAGGTCCAGCAGATGGGCGGCGGGCGCTGGGACACCTCCTCCCTGATCAAGCGGCTGGGCTGAAGCCCGCGGCCCGGCCCCCCCTGCCGGGGGGCGCCGCGTCGGGCGTCGCGCCCGGGGGGCCGGTTCGGCCCGCGGCGCGCGGCAGGCGATGCGCCTGCGGCTGGCCGCGAGGGCGCGTCGGGGGCCGTTCGGGCCCAGAAGGGGCCGGTCAGGCCGCCGGGGCGGCCGCGGCGCGCGCTCCGCGGCGGAGGGCGGCGTTTCCGGCGTCCGGGGGCGCTGCGTCAGATGCGGGCGTCGATCGCCGCCGTGGGGGCGCCGGGGGAGAGCTCGATCTCCTCCGCGCCCATGCTCAGGGTCACCCGGCCGGAGGCGTCGAGCCCCCGCAGCCGCAGCACCGGACCGTCGGCGAGGGCCAGGCGCATGGCGTCCTCCTCCGCCGCGATCTCCACCGCGGCGAGACCGGCGGCGGGCGGGGCGGAGAAGGCGAAGGTCAGGGACTGGCCCGGCGCGACCTCGAACACGTCCTCGCCGAAATCCGGGCCGATCACCACCGCGGCCTCCCGCGCGGCGAGACGGAAGGGGCCGGGGCCGGAGGCTCCGCCCGCGGCCGCGCCGGCCTCGCCCCTGGCGTCGGGCGCGGCGGCGCGGGCGCGGGCGCGGGCCAGCCGGTCGCTCCAGGCGCTGGCGCGGATGCCGTCGCCGGGATCGGCAGCGTAGGTCCAGCCCAGGCCGCAGCCGGGCGCCGGGCGCGAGGGCCTGTGCGCGACGCCCTCCGCCGCGGGGTCGCCGGTCGCGGCCGCATCGGCGGCCGTCGTCGGCGAGACCGCTCCCGGCGGATCCACCAGCCCGGGCGCAGCAGCGGCCGGTTGGGACGTGGCGCCGGCCGGCAGAGGCGCAGCGCCAGCCGGCAGAGGCGCAGCGTCGGCCGGCAAGGGCGCCGCGTCGGCCGACCCGGGTGCGGCATCGGCCGGCAGGGGCGAGGTCGCGTCATGGGCGGCGGCGGCGCGAACCGTGCCGCCCTCGGCCTGGGCCAGGGACATGCGGGCGCGGGCCCGCTCCAGCAGCGCCTCCAGCCGGGCCGAGCGGCGCGCCTCCCCGTCGTCCTCGCCATGCCCGGGGGCGGGAGACCCTGCGGGCGTCGACTCGGGCGTCGGGACCGGATCGGGCCCCCAGCCCCCCAGCAGGCCGCGCGGCCGCTGCGGCCGCGGGGGGCGGGCGGGCGAAGCGGCTGGGGACAGGGCGCGCATCGGCGGCCTCCCGACAGGTGAAAATGGCGTAAAGCACTCTGCGCCGGGATGGTTGACGAAAGGTTGACGCGGCCGCCCCTTGTTCACCCTGACCCCGTGTTCACCCTGGCCCCGTGTTCGCCCTGGCGCCCTCGCGGCGCGGGCGGCGGCGGCCCTGCGGCGGCGGCGGCGAGCCGTGGCCGCGTCGCCGGCTCCGCGCGCGCCGCCTTGCACGCGCCCGCCTGCTCCCGTATGAGGCGCGCGACTTATCCAGACGTCCCTTCGAGGGGGGTGACCGGCGCTTATGCCCAGGCTCGTGATGAAATTCGGCGGCACCTCCGTCGCCGACCTCGACCGCATCCGCGCGGCCGCCCTCAAGGTGAAACGCGAGGTCGACGCCGGCTATGAAGTCGCCGTCGTCGTCTCCGCCATGTCCGGCAAGACCAACGAGCTGGTCGGCTGGGTGCGCGACGCCGCCAACCCGCCGGGCGGAAGCAGCGGCGGCTTCTACGACGCGCGCGAATACGACGCCGTCGTGGCGAGCGGAGAGCAGGTGACCTCCGGCCTGATGGCGCTGGCGCTGCAGGAACTGGGCGTGCCCGCGCGATCCTGGCAGGGCTGGCAGGTGCCGCTGCGCACCACCGGCGCCCACGGGGCCGCGCGGATCGAGGAAATCGACACCACGAAGCTCGACCAGAAGTTCGCCGAGGGGCTGCATGCGGTGATCGCGGGCTTCCAGGGGATCGGGCCGGACGGGCGGATCTCGACGCTGGGGCGGGGCGGCTCGGACACCTCCGCCGTGGCCTTCGCGGCCGCGCTGGGGGCCGAGCGCTGCGACATCTACACCGACGTCGACGGCGTCTACACCACCGACCCGCGGGTGGAGCGCAAGGCCCGCAAGCTCGACCGCATCGCCTACGAGGAGATGCTGGAGCTGGCGTCGCTGGGGGCCAAGGTGCTCCAGACCCGCTCGGTCGAACTGGCGCTTCGCTACAAGGTCCGCCTGATGGTGCGGTCGAGCTTCAACGACGAACCCGGCACGCTGGTCTGCGACGAGGAGGAGATCATGGAATCCAAGGTGGTCAGCGGCGTCGCCTTCTCGCGCGACGAAGCCAAGGTGACGGTGGCGGGCGTCGAGGATCGCCCCGGCGTCGCCGCCGCGATCTTCGGCCCGCTCGCCGAGGCCGGCATCAACGTGGACATGATCGTCCAGAACATCTCGGCCGACGGTCTGACCGACATGACCTGCTCGCTGCCGGTGGACGACATCCCCAAGGCGCGCCAGGCGCTGGAGGCGGCGCAGAACGCCGGCCGGCTGAAGTTCCGCACGCTGATCGCGGACACCGACGTCTCGAAGGTTTCGGTGGTCGGCATCGGCATGCGCTCCCACGCGGGCGTCGCCAAGAAGATGTTCGAGGCGCTGGCCAAGGAGGGCGTGAACCTCAAGGTCGTCGCCACCTCGGAGATCAAGATCTCGGTGCTGGTCGACCGCAAGTACATGGAGCTGGCGGTGCAGGCGCTGCACGACGCCTTCGAGCTCGAGAAGGACTGAGCCCGCGCGCGTCCCGGGCCGGGGAGGGGTCGGAGGCGCGAGGGCAGAGACGCCGGGGCAGGGCCCCGGGCTGCGCCGCGCGCCCTCCGCGATACGGGGGGTCGTGGCCCGCCCGGACGCCGTGCTAGGAAGGGAGGGCCGGGCCGCGCGACGTCGCGCGGCCGGGCGGCGCGAGGGACGGATCGACGGCCATGAACCAGCCGGGCAGCATCGACACGGGCGGAGGCTCCCGCCTCCTGCTTCGGCGGCTCGCCGGGGTGATGGCCGAGGCGGGCGACGGACAGCAGCGGCTGGACCGGATCGTGACGCTGATCTCGCGGTCGATGAACGCCGAGGTCTGCTCGATCTACCTGCGCCGGGGCGACCGGACGCTGGAGCTGTGCGCGACCGAGGGTCTGAACCCCAACGCGGTGCATAACGCGCGCCTGCGCGTCGGGCAGGGCCTGGTCGGCCAGATCGCCCTGAAGTCCGAGCCGATCAACACCGCCGACGCCCAGCGCACCCGCGGCTTCCAGTACATCCCCGGCACGGACGAGGAAGTGTTCAACGCCTTCCTCGGCGTCCCCATCCAGCGCCTGGGCGAGGTGATGGGCGTGCTGGTCGTGCAGAACCGCGATGCGCGCGACTATTCCGAGGACGACGTCCACGGCCTCGAGGTCGTGGCGATGCTGCTCGCCGAGATGACGGAGCTCGGGGCCTTCCTCGGCGAGGGCGACGCGGAGCTCGCCGGCGCCCATGTGCGCCCCTTCTACGCCCGCGGCCTCTCGGCCCAGGAGGGCGCGGCCGAGGGCGTGGTGCACCTGCACGAGCCCCGCGAGGCCACCCCCAACCCGGTCGCCGAGGACGTCGAGGAGGAGCGCCGCCGCCTGCTGGAGGCCATCGAGAGCCTGCGCGGCGAGGTCGACGGCATGCTCTCGGGCGACCTGCTGGGCGGCTCGGGCGAGCATCGCGACGTGCTCGAGGCCTACCGGATGTTCGCCCATGACAAGGGCTGGCTGAAGCGGATGCTGGCCTCGGTCGACTCGGGGCTCGCGGCCGAGGTGGCGGTGGAGCGCGAGCAGACCGCGGTGCGCGCACGCCTGTCGCGGATCGCGGATCCCTACCTGCGCGAGCGGGCGCACGACCTCGACGATCTCGGCAACCGGCTGATGCGCCACCTGCAGGGCGACCGGGGCCCGCGGGTGGTGCCCGAGAACGCGGTGCTGGTGGCGCGCAACATCGGCCCGGGGGAGCTGCTGGACTACGGCGCCCAGCTCAAGGGCGTGGTGCTGCAGGAAGGCGCCATCGGCTCCCACGCGGCCATCGTCGCGCGGGCTCTGGCGATCCCGCTGGTGATCCAGGCCGAGCGCATCACCATGGAGGCGCGCAACGGCGACCGCATCCTGGTCGACGGCGACATCGCCGCGGTGCACCTGCGCCCCGACGAGACCGTGCTGGGCGCCTTCCGCGAGAAGCTGGACATGCGCGCCCAGGCCGCCGAGGCCTGGCGGGCGCTGCGCGACGAGCCGGCGCAGACGCTCGACGGGGTGCGCATCGGCCTGCACATGAACGCAGGCCTGCTGACCGACCTGCCCTCGCTGGAGGGGTCGGGCGCGGAGGGCGTGGGCCTCTACCGCACCGAGCTGCAGTTCCTGATCCGCGCCCGCGTGCCGATGCGCGGCGAGCAGGCGGCGTTGTACGACCGGGTGCTGTCGCACAGCCGCGGCAAGCGGGTGGTGTTCCGCACGCTCGACATCGGCTCGGACAAGGTGCTGCCCTACATGA
>CAXGVP010000210.1:0-6268 GCA_964013055.1 uncultured Albimonas sp. | reverse complement strand
GGGCGAGACCTGGGCGCCGAAGGCCCACGCCTGGCGGGAGGCGGCCGATGGCTGAGATCCCCGCCGGCACGCCGACCTCGATCACCCCGTACGTGCAGGTGCTGGGCGTCGCCCGGACGGTCGAGGTTCTGCTCGTGTTGGGCGGATCCGAGGTCTACCTCTCCCCCACCTCCAACGGCTCGTCGCGGCTCGCCAACATCATCGGTCGCGAGACGACGGCGGAGCTGGCCGCCAGGCTCGGCGCGGCCCGCCAGCACCGGATCCCCACGGCCAAGGCCTGGCTCGCCGAGCGACTCGCCGAACAGGGATTGCCCAAGGCGGAGATCGCCCGCAGACTGCACGTCACCGACGTCTCCGTGCGGGCCTGGCTCGATCGAGCCGCCCGGCGCGACGCGGACGATCCCCGCCAGCCCCGCCTGCTCTGAGCCCCATCCGCAAGCGCTTGCGGATGATGCGGCGCCCCCCGCGTCGACATACTGACCCCCGAATTTCGAGATCGCATCGGACGGGGGCGACATGCACACCAGCGCGAAGGGCGTGGCCTTTCTGGAGCGGCACGAGGGCGTCGTCCTCAAGGCTTATCGGGACGCGGTGGGGGTCCTGACCATCGGGCCCGGCCTGACGAAGGCCTCCGGCGTCGTCGACCCGAAACCCGGCATGGTGATCACCGCCGAGGAATCGGCGCGGCTGACCAAGCTGGCGATGGAGCGCAACTACGAGCCGGCGGTCCGGGCCGAGATGGGCCCGAGCGTCTCGCAGCACGAGTTCGACGCCGGCATGAGCTTCCACTGGAACACGGGCGCGATCGCCAGAGCCACCTGGGTGGACGCCTGGCTGCTGGGCGAGTGGGACCTTACGCGGGCGAAGCTGCTGCTCTGGAACAAGGGCGGCGGCAAGGTGCTCCCGGGGCTGGTGCGGCGGCGCGAGGAGGAGTTCAGCCTGCTGCGCTTCGGCGTCTACCACGGCGCCCCGCCGGCGGCGACCGATCCGCGGATCGCCCGCGAGGTCGTGCCGCTCGACGATGCGGAACTGGCGGCCGTCCGCGGCGGTTTCGCGTCGCTGGGCTACGATCCCGGCGAGGGTCTGGCAGGGGTCGCGGTCGAGGCGGTCCGCGCCTTCCAGGGCGCCCACGACCTGACCGCCGACGGCATCATCGGAAAGGCAACCCTCTCCACCCTCCAGCGCATGCTCGACGCTCGGAAGAAGGTCGCCACGACGGCCACAGTCGGCGGCGGCGCGGGGACCACCGCGCCGATCGCGGCCGAGACGGCGGCGACCGCGGCCAACTCCCCCGCGTGGGTCGAGTGGGTCGCCTGGGCGGTGGTGGCGCTCGCCGTCGCCCGCCTCATCTGGCTCGCCTGGAGCTATCGCGACGCCCTCGCCGCCCGCGTCGAGGGCGCGGCCCCCGGCATCGCCGCCTGGTTGCGGAGGATCTGATCATGCTGCCCGCTATCGCCCCCCTCCTCGCCACCGTTGCCGCCACGGTCGGCGCGCCCCTCGTAGAGCGCATCCTCGCCGGCCGCATCGGCGCCGAGAACGCCGGCCTCGTCTCCGGCATGATCGGCGCCATCGCCGGCCATGCCGGCACGACGCCCGAGGCGCTGCCCGATCTGCACCGCAACGAGCCCGACGTGCTCGCCAAGGCCATCGCTGACGCCGAAAGCGAGGCGCCCGAGTTGATCGCCCTCTACGCCGCCGAGCTGCAGTCGAAGACCACGCTGCTGCTGGCGGAGATGAAGGAGCCGCGCTGGACCTGGGCGTGGCGACCGCTTGGCATGTACGGGATCGGGGCGCTCTGGTTCTGGAACGTGGTCGTGCTCCACGTCCTGAACGCGGCCTTCAAGATCGCGCTGCCGCAGATGCCGCTGGGCGAGCTGTTCAACCTCACGGCGCTGTTCCTCGGCCTCTACATGGGCGGCCACACCGTCAAGGACGCGGTGGGCAAGGTCGCCACCCGCTTCGGGAGGGCCCGGTGACCGACATGAGCCCCGAGATCGCGAGCGTCATCGTCTGGGCCGCTGGCGTGTCGAACCTGATCGCGCTGGGGACGACGGTCTGGAACATCGTCTCCTCCGGCGCGCGCACCAACGCCAAGACGCTGGACGAGCACGCTCGGCGGCTCGACCTGGTCGAGCGGCAGATCGAGCTGGCGAAGGCCCGGCTCGATGGCGGGCCGACGCCGGAGCATATCCGCCAGATCTTCATCGCCCTGACCAAGCTGGAGGGCGACATGGGGATGTTGGCCGAGAGGCTGAAGCCCCTCGCGGCCATCACGGAGCGGCTGCAGGAGCACGCGCTCAACCAGTCCAACGGGAAGACCTGACGATGGACATGCAGAAGCTCATCCGCGAGGACGCCCGCCTGGTGATCCTCAAGGCGCTCGCCGAGCAGGTGGGCGAGTCGCTCAACTCCGGCATCCTGGTCGAGCATCTGCGCCTGTTCGGGATCCGCAAGGACCGCGGCTGGGTCCACGACGAGCTGGCGTGGCTCGCCGAGCGCGGCGCCGTGACCGTGATGGAGGCCGGCACCGTCCGGGTCGCCACCCTGACCGACAAGGGCCACCGCCACCTGCAGCGTGAGATCGCCATCGAGGGCGTGAAGCGTCCCTCGCGCCCGGGCGCCTGAGATGGCCCGCAGCGCGCGGTCCCGCGGCCGGGGGCGACTCTCCAAGATCGACCTGATGCCGCCCGAGTGCGACGACATCATTGCCTGGGCCGCGCGCGAGCTGGCCGACCGCAACCGCACCCAGGTCGACATCTACGGGGAGTTCGTCGAGAAGCTGGAGGCCCTGGATGCCGAGCACCGCGGCGAGCTTCAGATCGAGATCCCGAGCTACCAGGGCTTCAACCGCCACTCGCTCAAGCTCGCCGCGATGACCCGGCGGATGGACGAGACGCGCGAGATCGCCGGCGCGCTGGCCGACCGCTTCGGCGCGAAGGAGTCGGACGACCTGACCATCATGGCGGGCGAGGCGATCAAGAGCTTGGTCTTCAACATGCTGGGCGATGCCGACGGCCGGATGGCGCCCGCGGACGCGATGATGCTGGCCTCCGCCTTCAAGTCGGCCGTCCAGGCGCAGCGGGTCTCCTCCGACCGCCGGGCGAAACTGGAGAAGGAGTTCGCCGGCAAGGTCGACGAGGCGATGGAGGTGGTCGCCAGGCAGCGGGGCTTCTCGACCGAGACCATCGAGGCGATCAAAGCCGAGATCCTCGGGGTGGCGACGTGAGCCTCTTCCGCGCCGTCTCGCCCGGGCCGCGCCCCTGGTGCGGGGCCGCCCGGGCCTCGGTCGAGGACGCCCGCCTGGAAGCCGTGCGCCGCGCCGCCAGCGACGCCTGGAGCAACGATGAGCTGCGCGCCCAGATCTGGCGCTCGCTCGCTCGCGGCGGCTGGCGCGTGGCGGAGGTCGACGCATCGGGGCGCCATGTCGGCTGGGTGGAAGATGGCGCCCGGGCCGTGCGTGAGGGCGCGCGGTCTACATCGCCGGGGAGGTCTGCAGTCCGCTGGCCCGGGCGCCAAGATGAACATCGTCCGAATCCTTCGACGGGGCAATACCGATGACCGCGCCCATCTCTCAGGAGGAGTGGGAGCGCCAGCGGCGTGCCTCGATCGACACCGTCCCGGCGATGGTCGACGAGACCTGCGTCGACGGCATCCTGCTGCCCTACCAGGCCCGGGCCGTCGCGCTGCTGGAGCGCAAGGGGACCGACGTCCTGGTGGTCGAGAAGAGCCGCCGCATCGGTCTGACCTGGGGCCTCGCCGCCTATGCCGTGCTGCGCGCCGCGCGCGAGAAGGCCGCGGGGGGCATGGACGTGATGTACATCTCCTATTCCAGGGAGATGACGCGCGAGTTCGTCGACGCCTGCGCCATGTGGGCCCGCGCCTTCAATATCGCCGCCGACGCCGCGGACGAGATCCTCTTCGCCGACGGCGACGACAGCGGCGACCGCTCGATCCAGGCCTTCCGCATCCGCTTCGCCTCGGGCTTCGAGCTGATGGCGCTCTCGTCCGCCCCGCGCTCGCTGCGCGGAAAGCAGGGCGTGGTGATCATCGACGAGGCGGCCTTCATCGAGCACCTGGCCGAGGTGCTGAAGGCCGCCTTCGCCTTCCTGATGTGGGGCGGCCAGGTGGTGGTCTGCTCGACCCACGACGGCGTCTCGAACCCGTTCAACGAGCTGGTCGGCGAGGCGGTCACCAAGGCCAAGCCCTACGAGCACATCCGCATCGACCTGGACGACGCGCTGCGCGACGGGCTGTTCCGGCGCATCTGCCTCATCAAGGGCGACCCCTGGACGCCGGAGGCCGAGGCCGAGTGGCGCCGGCGCCTGGTCGCGACCTATGGCGACGGCGCCGACGAGGAGCTGTTCTGCATCCCGAGCCTCAGCTCGGGCGCCTGGCTGCCCGCGCCGCTGATCGAGAGCCGGATGACGGCCGACGCCCCGGTGCTGCGCCTGGAGCTTCCCCCCGACTTCCTCCAGAAGCCCGAGCGGGAACGCGTCGAGCTGCTCGCACCGTTCATGGCCCAGCTGGAGGCGGCCCTGGAGGGGCTCGACCTCGATCCCCAGTACGCCGCGGGCTTCGACTTCGGCCGCGTGGCGGACCTGTCGGTCTTCGACCTCCTGGCGATCGAGGCGCGCCTGAAGCGTCGCGAAGCCCTCTCGATCGAGATGCGCAACGTCCCCGGGGCCGAGCAGGTGATGATCGTGCGCACGGTCCTGCGCCACGTCCGCTCGCGCCTGGTCGGCGCGGCCTTCGACGCCACGGGCATGGGCTGGATCCTGGCCGAGGAGATGGGCCGCGAGTTCGGCCTGCGCGAGGGCGAGGACGGCGCCGGCCTGGTCTGGGCGATCAAGTTCACCGAGGACTGGTATCGCCAGCACATGCCGCCGCTGAAGACGGCGTTCGAGGACGACGAGATCGCGCTGGCGAAGGACGCCGAGCACCTCTCCGACCTGCGGGTGATCAAGGTGGTGCGCGGCGTTCCCCGCGTGCCGCAGACCCGAGAGGGCGAGAAGGGCAAGCGCCGCCATGGCGACTACGCCATCGCGCTGGCGCTGGCGCATTTCGCCAGCCGCCAGCGCTGGGTCGAGTACGGCTACACGCCGGTCGGCCGCGCCTCGGAGCGCCGCCCCGGCGAGATGCACGACCTGCCCGACGACCGCGGCCCCGGCCGCGCCTGGTGGACCCCGCCCCTGGGCGGCGGCCTGAGAGGAGGACTGTGATGATGGGACGACCCGCGCCGACCGCCGGCGAGTACCTGGCGCTGCTGCTGGTCGTGGCCGTGTGCGCCGCGGCCGCCGGCGGGCTCGCCGTCTGGCTGCTTTTCTGAGGACGATCGCCATGCCACGGAAGAACCCCCGCCCGGCCGCGCGGCGACGGCTGGCGAAGCTCCGCGCGAAGATGGCGGAGCAGCAGCGCGCCGCCTCGCCGCGCGGGTATGACCGCAAGTCGCCTGCTGTCGCCGATAGGCGGGCCCTCGCCCGTCGATCGCCCGTCGGCGACCTCCTGTTCAAGATGCTCGGGAGCCTGCTGTGATGGACGACCAGGACGACGACTTCTCGACCACCACCGTCTCGGCCGGCCAGCTGCGCGCCGTCGTCGAGCGCATCGAGCGGCTGGAGGAGGAGAAGAAGGAGGTCTCGGAGCAGATCAAGGAGGTCTACGGCGAGGCCAAGGGGAACGGCTTCGACGCGGCGACGCTCCGCAAGATCGTGGCGCTGCGCAAGAAGAAGCCCGAGGAGCGCTCCGAGCAGGAGGCCATGCTCGAGTTGTACATGAACGCCCTGGGCATGCTGCCGGGCTGAGAGGAGACTGGACCCATGAAGACCCTCACCGACGAACAGGCGCGCGCCCTTGTCGCGTTTCTGGAGAGCTTCGACCTCGTGACCACCGGCGTGTGGGCGCCGATCGAGGAGGCCATGCAGGAGCAGTTCGGGATCGCCGATCCGGAGGAAGCTCTGGCCGACGCCCGGGCCGCCCTGGAGTAGGAAGCCGCCATGGTCTCTCACCACCTCATGCCGATGCATGTCGAGGAGACGTGGCTCGACCGCGTCTCCTCGACTTCCAGGCACACGGCGCCCTGGTGGGCCCCCTGGGCCACCTTCGTGCTGGGCATCTGGTTCGGCATGATCCTCGGTATCGCCGCCCTGATCATCCGCGCCGGGTAGGCGCAAGCATGGAGCCCAACTGATGGCCCGCTCCCCCGTCCTGGTCGACCGCTACGGCCGGCCGCTCCAGCGCAGCGTGCTGACCCAGGAGGTGGCCGCGCCGA
>CAXGVP010000209.1:0-6324 GCA_964013055.1 uncultured Albimonas sp. | reverse complement strand
CCAGCCCACGGCCGAGCCGTTGACCGTCGCGATCACCGGCACGGGGCAGTCCAGCGCCGCCATCGCGGCGGGGGTCGGCGGGCGCTTGGCCAGCGTCGAGGGCGGCTTCTTCTCGCCCGTCATCATCTCCTTCACGTCCTCGCCCGCGCAGAACGAGGGGTCGGCGCCGGTGACCAGCACGCAGCGCACCTCCGGGTCGGCGGAGGCGCGGCGGAAGGCGGTTTCGAGCTCGTCGTAGGCCTGCCGGTTCAGCGCGTTGCGCCGGTGCGGGCGGTTGAGGGTGATGCGGGCGACGTGGTCGGGCCGCTCGTAGATCAGGGTGTCGAAACCGGGCGCGGCTCCGTCCATGGCGTCGTCTCCTCCCGCGGCTCCGTCCGCGAGGGCGGCGGGCCGTCGTTGGTCGTTGGGTCGGAGGGGTCGCGGCTGCGCCCCCGCCCGGGATCGGGCGAGGGCGCGGTCTCCTCCCCCTTCGGGGCTGCGCCGGTCTGCGCCGACGGTCGTTGCGCGAGGATATTAGCTGGTCGATTAAACAGCAATCCCTTCGTAAGCCTCACGCCCGCGGCGGCGGCAGGATCCGCTCCGCGACCAGGCGCGAGAACCAGTCGGCGAACATGTCCTCGGTGTCCTGGCAGGCGTGGAAACCGGCCTGGCGGATCTTGAGCGTCGAGACGATCCAGGGGTCGCGCGGCCGCTTGCCGCCATGGGCCATGACCCGGTCGGCGTAGTGGTGCGACTCGCCCAGGAACCGCGACAACGGCGGCGCGCGCAGGTCGTGGCGGGCGCGGATCCGGTCCCAGGCCTCGGCCCGCGCCGGCAGCCAGGCGGCAAGCTCCAGCGGCTCCGGCTCGGCCGGGTCGTGGCCCAGCGCCCTCGCGATCGAGGGCCACAGCTGATGCCAGTCGGCGACGTCGCCGTTGGCGACGTTGAAGATCTCGTTGCGCGCGGCCGGGGCCTCGGCCGCCCACAGCAGGGCCTTGGCGACCAGGCGGGAATCGGCCGCCTCCCACAGGTAGGCGGGGCCGCCGGGAAAGCCGAAGGGGCGCCCCTCCTCGGCGCACAGCGCGGCGAACACGCCCAGCACCGGAGCGATGTTCATGGCCGAGCCGACGGCGCCGCCGAACACCACCTGCGGGCGCAGGATCGTCCAGGCGAAGCCGGCGTTTTCGGCCGCCGCGCGCAGGTGATCCTCCTGCAGCCAGTAGAAGTTGGGGTGATCGTCGCGGGGCGCGCGCTCCTTCGCGGGGATCGGCATGGTGCGCTTGACGTGGCCGCCGTAGGCCTTGGTCCCCTGCAGGATCGAGACATGGCGCAGGCCCGGCGCCGCCCCGACCAGCGGGTCGAGGAAGTTGGCGAACATCGCCCGGTTGGTCTCCATCTGCCCCGGATCGAGCCAGCCCGCCACCAGGCCCGGCAGTTCGTGGAGCGCGGCGTAGACGGCGTGGTCGACGTCCCCCAGCCGGCCGATGGCGGCGGCGCAGGCCTCGCGGTCCGTCAGGTCGAGCGCCAGGTGCGTCACCCCCGGCAGTTCCGGCGGCGGACGGCGGCAGATGGCGGTCACCTGCCAGCCGGCGGCCGCGAAGGCCTCGACCGCGGCCGAGCCGACCACGCCGGCTCCGCCTGCGACGACGACATGCGTCATGAATATCTCCCCGTGTCGCGGCGCCCTCGCGGGGGCGCCTGTTGGACGCGGCGGCGACCGGCCCGGGGCGCCTGCCCCTGGGGAACACGATTCTCGTCGCAACGTCGCCGGGGATGCTAAGGTTCCCGCAAGGTCGAATCAATTAAACGACCAATTAAAGGGAGGACGTCATGAAGCGCATGTTCGCAACGAGCCTGCTCGTCGCCGCCGCCGCCTTCGCGGCCGGCGCGGCCTGGGCGCAGGATACGGTGAAGGTCGGGGCGATCTTTCCGCTCTCGGGGGGCGCGGGTCCGCAGGGGCAGCACATCTCCGAGTCGCTCGACGCCATGGCCACGATGATCAACGACAAGGGCGGCGTGATGGGCCGCAAGATCGAGCTGCACATCCGCGACGACGAATCCACCCCCGCGGTGGGCGTCTCCCGCGCCAACGAGCTGATCGGCGAGGGGGTCGAGGTGATCATCGAGGGCTGGAACAGCCCCGTGACGCTCGCCATGCAGCCGGTGATCTCGCGCGCGGGGATCCTGGACATCACCGCGATCTCCAAGGCCGATCCGATCCTGTCGGGCGAGGGCAACCCGCTGGCGATCCGCTTCAACAGCTCCAACGCGCTGGATGGGGCGGTGATCGCGAAATACATCGTCGACCACGGCGCCAAGCGCATCGCCTTCCTCACCGAGAACGACGCCTACGGCAACGGCGCCCAGGCCTCGATCGAGAAGGAGCTCGACGCGCTCGGCCACGACTACGAGCTGGTGGCGGTGGAGAAATTCCCCTTCGACCAGGCCGACTTCCGGGTGCCGCTGTCCACCGTCAAGGCCGCCGATCCCGAGATCACCATCGCGATCAACGCCAACGAGGGGCTGGGCATGCCCGCCCTGATCCGCCAGGCCTCCCGCTCCCGCCTGCCGGGGACGCTGGTCTCGGCCGTGGGCACCGTGGCGCCCAGCGTGATCGAGGTCGCGGGCGAGGCCGCCGACGGCGTCGTGGGCGCGGACATCTACTTCCCCGAGATCGAGCCCTTCGCCTCCAACCCCGTCAACCAGGCCTTCGTCGCCAAGCTGCAGGAGATGCACGACCGCACGCCCGACAAGTACATGGCGCTGGCGGCCGCGGCGCTGCAGGTCTGGGCGATGGCGGTCGAGGAGGTGCAGTCCTTCGAGAAGGAGGCGGTCGCCAACCGCATCCGCGGGGGCGCGTTCTCGGGCACGCTGCTGGGCGACATCAACTTCCAGCCCAACGGGCAGCTCGACTCGAACCACTACCTGTTCACGGTCAAGGACCAGAAGATGGTGGTCGAGCAGTAAGCATGACGCCATCCGAACCGGCGCTGCGCGTCGCGCCGTCCGAACCGGCCCTTCGGGTCGAGGGTCTGCGGGTCGCCTTCGGGGCGCTCGTGGCCCTCGACGACGTGTCCTGGCAGGTGAGCCCGGGAGAGATCCTGGGCATCATCGGCCCCAACGGCGCAGGCAAGAGCACCTGCTACAACGCCGCCACCCATCTCGTCCCGCGGGAAGGCCGCGTGACCCTGCTGGGCGAGGACGTCACCGACGTCCCCGCCCATCGCCTCGCCGCCCGCGGCCTGCGCCGCGCCTTCCAGCAGAACGCCTTCTTCGGCGACCTGACGGTGCTGGAGAACATGGCCTCGGTCCTGCAGGACGAGCGGGGGGCGAGCCTCGCGCGCGCCGTGTTCCGCCCCTTCGCCACGCGGCGCGACGCGGTCGAGACCCGCCGCGCCGCCGCGAAGGCGCTGGAGCGGATGGGCGTGCCCGCCCGCTACCACGACGCCTATCCCGGCGAGACGCCCTACGGCGTGCAGCGGATGCTGTCGATCGCGCTGGCCAACGGCTCGGGCGCGCGGATCCTGATGCTGGACGAGCCCGCCGCGGGGCTGGGCGGCGGCGACATGGCGGAGCTGGTGACCCTGCTGCAATCCCTGCGCGAGGAGGGCATGGCCCTCGTCGTCATCGAACATCACATGGACCTGATCATGAGCGTCACCGACCGGATCGTCGTGCTCGACCAGGGGCGGATGATCGCGAACGGCCCGCCCGAGGAGGTCCGCAACCACCCCGCCGTGCTGGAAGCCTACCTGGGGCGCAGCGCATGAGCGGGCCCGAAACCAGGCCGGTGCTGGAGGCCGAGGGGCTGGAGGTGCGCTACGGCGGCAACCTCGCCCTTTCGGTGGATCGCCTGTCCATCGCCCAGGGCGAGCTGGTGGGCGTCGTCGGCGCCAACGGCGCGGGCAAGTCGACGCTGGTCAACGCGCTCGCCGGCTGGTCGCGGGGAGAGCCGAAGGCCACCGGGACCGTGCGGCTGGACGGGCGCGACATCTCCGGGCTGCGCACGCCCGAGCGGGTCAAGGCGGGGCTGCTGCTGATCCCCGAATCCCGGCTGATCTTCGCGACGCTCAGCGTGGACGAGAACCTGGCCCACGCCGCCCACCCCCGCCACGCGCAGGGGCGGCGGTCCTATACGACCGACGAGATCTTCGACCTGTTCCCCAATCTCGCCTCGCGGCGGGGGCACCTGGGCGGGCAGCTCTCGGGCGGGGAGCGGCAGATGCTGGGCATCGCCCGGGCGCTCAGGCTCGCGCCGCGGGCGCTGATGCTGGACGAGCCCTCGATCGGGCTGGCGCCGCGGCTGGTGTCCACGGTGCTCGAGACGATCCGGGCGCTGGTCGACGACGGGCTGACGGTGCTGCTGGTGGAGCAGAACGTGAAGGCGACGATCCCCGTGGTCGACCGCCTGGTGCTGCTGGAGCGGGGTCGGATCCTGGCGCAGGGCTCGACCGCGGAGATGCAGGACGACCCCCGCATCGCCGAGGCCTATCTGGGAGGCGGGGCATGAACTTCGCGCAACAGGCGCTGAACGGGCTGATCCTGGGCCACGCGTTCGCGCTGATCGCCATCGGCTGGACGGTGCTGCTGGGCACCGCGCGGCTGGTGAACTTCGCCCACGGGCAGATGTACATGATCGGCGCCTTCGTCGCCTGGTTCGTGATGTCCGCCTGGGGCCTGCCCTACCTGCTGGCGGCGCCGGCGGCGATGCTGGCGGGCGTGATCATCGGCTGGATCATGCAGGCGACGCTGCTGCGGCTGACGATCAAGCAGGACCTGGTCTCGATCATGATCGTGACGCTGGGCTTCGGGCACATGCTGGAGGGGGCGGCGGGGCTGTCCTTCGGCTCCACCGGGCAGATCCTCGACACGCCGCTGTCGCTGAAGGACATCTACATCGGCGACCTGTGGATCACCTGGCAGGACGTGGCGATCGTGATCGTGACGATCGTGGTCTTCATCGCCCTGAAGCTGGTGCTGGAGAAATCCCGCCTCGGCCGGCTGGTGCGGATGGTGGCCGAGGATCCCAAGCTCGCGCTGCTGGCGGGCGTCGACGTGCGCCGGGTCTACCTCGGCGTCTTCGCCTTCGAGGGGGCGGCGGTGGCGCTGGCGGCGGCCGTGGTGGCGCCGCGCACGCCGATCCTGACCTCGATGGGCTTCCAGGAGGTGATCATCACCTTCGTCGTCGTGGTGCTGGGCGGCATCGGCAGCGTCACGGGCAGCTATCTCGCCGGCATCGGGCTGGGCTTCTTCACCGCCTTCTTCGGCGCCTACGTCAGCCAGGCCTACGCCACCGCCGCGATGTTCGGCGTGCTGATCGTGGTGCTGGCGCTGCGCCCCGGCGGGCTCGCGGCCCGTGCGGGAGGGCGCTGAGATGCGGATCCTTCTCTGGCCCGCCCTCGCGCTCGCGATCCTCGCCGGTCCCTGGCTGCTGGGGGGCGGAGGGGCGGTGTTCTCCGCCTTCGTGCTGATCGCGATCTTCGCGACCATGGCCTACGGGCTGGACGTCATCGTCTCGGACCTCGGCGAGGTCAGCCTCGCCCATCCGGTGTTCTTCGCCTGCGGGGCCTACGCGACCGCGATCTCCACCACCCGGCTGGGCTTCGGGCCGGTGGAGAGTTTTCTGCTGACCGTCCTCGTGGCGCTCGCCGTCGCCGCGGTGATCGGGCTGGTGACGCTGCGCCTGCGGGAGTTCGTGTTTTCCCTGGTCACCTATGCCGTGACCGTCGTCGCCATGACGGTGGCAGCCAACTGGGCGTTCCTCGGCGGCTCGGACGGGATCAGCGGCATCCCGCTCTTCAGCCTCGCCGGCTGGCAGGCGCGCACGGACCGGGAGCTTTGGCCGGTCGCCTGGGGGCTTCTGGTGGGGGCGATCTACATGGTCGACGCCTTCCGCCGCTCGGGTCTCGGCCAGCGGGCGATGACGGTGCACCTGAACCCCGAGCTCGCCACCATGTCGGGCATCGACCCGCTGCGCACGCGGCTGCAGGTGTTCCTGGTCTCGGCCCCGATCACGGCGGCGGCGGGCTGGCTCTACGCCTACCAGCGGGCCTATATCTCGGCCGACGTGCTGGAGACGTATTTCCTGATCCTGATGCTGACCGCGGTGGTGCTGGTGGGGCGGCGGATGCTGCTGGCGCCCCTGATCGGGGCCGCCCTGATCCTGATGCAGGAGAAGTTCCTGTCCTTCGGGGGCTATGTCGACTCGATCGTGCTGGGCGGCGTGCTGATCGTGGTGCTGTCGTTCCTGCCCGGCGGCCTTGCTGGGCTGGCGCGAAGCGGGGTGCGGATGGCGCGGCGGGGGGGCTGAGCTTGCCGATGGTCCGGGCGGCATTATAGGTCATC